>NZ_JBMDKC010000125.1:0-13986 GCF_057809515.1 Bacillus sp. FG16 | reverse complement strand
TTGCTTCTAACTTCTTTGTATGTTCCTTCATCGTCTTTTCTGTCTTTGCTTGTTGCGTTAAACTTTCTTCCATGTATACATGTATGCTATGTAACGTAGCAGATTGTTCTCCTACTCCCCCGTCTAATGTGATTGGCTCTACGGACTTCTTTCTCATTAGTTTTCCCATCATTCATTCCCCCTCTGATTTATCCAACAAATGTGTGATCTAGAATTTGTTCGATACGATCCATTAGCGTACGTATAGACTGAATGTCCCTACGCAAATACTCTTTCGTAATAGGTGCTGCATTGACAATAGCACCCGTTTGCAAACTGCTGAAAGAACACGATTTAATGAGTTCTTCGAGCTCTGCTCGTAAAGTGTGGACAGTCCAATTTGCCATAAAATCCATAGAGTCTTGTTCTTGTTGTAAATCTTCCACATTCTTCTGCATTACTTTCTCTTTTTCTCGATAGAATCGGATTTCTTCCTTGAGCTTTTTATTATTATTATTTAATTCGTTTATAAGGTTAATATGTTCTAAAGACTCGATTGCTACCTCTTTCACCACTTCTCTTTCGATAATCTGTGGCTCTTGTTGTTCGAATTCTTCTAGCTGTTTTCGGGTGAGTTGTTCTGACTTACGGACTGCGAAGGCTTCTTGTTCCGCACGTTTTCTTCGTTCTGTTTCTTGGTGGAGGAGCTTGTCTTTTTCTTTGAGAGCTTTCTTCACTTCTCTCAGCTCACGCACCGTCATTTCATCGACGGTCTTTTCTTCCCCTGTGGAGGGAATCGTGTGTGGTTCTTCGATGAATTGTTGACGATTCACCTCTAACGGTAACTGAATTAATTCAAAAATCTTACTCGTTTGTAACGATGTCGTTACATTTTGAAATTGCTCGTAAGCTTGAATAAAGCGATTCGCTTGCATACGACTAAAATTACAACGTTTTTCTATCCAATCTATCCACTCACCGTGCACTAAATCGTTTTCTTTCACATGTTTTAAACGTCTACCAATTTCAAATATCGACTGTCCTGCAATTTGCTGATAGCTTTTGATTTCTGCTGTAATTACGTTGATATCAGTTGATAAATTTGTAAGTTCGTTCATTTATTCATCCCGCCTTCAAAAGTACACTTTAACCGAACTTGTTATTTAAAAAAATATAACCTAAGTTCACTAAAAACTATCTTATCTGAAAAAATCAACACTTACTCCTAATATATCCGCCATTTTACAAATAACAGGGAAAGGCGGCTGAATCGCTCCATTCACATAACCTGAAATCGTACCTTTCGCTTTCCCTAATTCCTGTGCTAATTGACATTGTCTAATTTTCTTTTGATCAAGAGCAATGACAAGTTTTTTATTGTTAAAATTCATTTATTGCTCACCTCTCTTACAAAAACAAGTATATCATTTGTTCGTTAAAAGTAAACATTTATTTCGATTTTATTTTCAGAATTTAAATAACGTTTGTTTAAAATGAACTTTCGTATTACAATGTGTATATAAAACTTTTACATGAGGACTGAGGAAAATGCTAGGAACTAGGGTGAAAGCGCTTAGGAAAGAAATGAAATTAACACAACAAAGCTTAGGAGAAAAAGTAGGTTTAAAGAAATCTTCCATGTCTGAGTTAGAAAATGGACATAACGCTCCCAGTAATGAGGTATTAACAAAACTTACTGAAGTCTTTGGTGTTACTGCTGATTACCTACTAGGACGTTCTGAACATAAAACCTTAACAATGAATGAATCTTCTAGAATTCAAACAGAAATGTTCGAAATGGCTAATAAACTCGAAAAGCTTGATAGTTCCAAACAAGAAACTATTTTAAACATGATGAAAAATGTATTAGAACAAGCTTCAAAATTATAATTACAAAAAAATAAAACCCCGACAGCATTTTCAAAGTTGTTGTAAGTTTGGACGCCTACCCAACTTTTGAAAACCAATGGACGAGGTTTTGGAAACATGTTTAAGTTATATTACCTTTTCATGGTAACATACACTTAGAAATATGTTAACCAAAATCCTCTATTTCATTATGCCTACTTTTAGGGCGGGGTGGTAAATGGAGGATTTTTTATTATGGCTAACAAATTAAAACGGGCAGTAATTAAAGAAGAACTCGTAGCTTTGACAGGCGATTTTAAGAAGGCAGTGCTACTAAACCAATTAATTTATTGGAGTGAACGAGTATCTGATTATGACCAATTTATTGAGGAAGAGAAAAAACGCGCGCGCATGGCAATGAATGTAGAAGAAAGGCAACGTGCGGAACTCTTGGAGCAAATTGAACTTAACTGTGGATGGATATATAAAACTGCAGACGACATGAGTGCTGAAACAATGCTCGGAATGAGTAAATCTAGCATTGGTCGTCACCTAGAAACCCTGCTAGAAAACGGGTGGTTAGAGCGTAGAAAAAATCCAAATTGGAAAGGTGACAATACATATCAATATAGAGTCGATATCTTGAAAATACAGAAAGACCTTTTTAAAACAGGGTATTTTCTGGAAGGTTACAAGTTTGATTTTATAGAATTCCAAAATGAAATTACGACGTTCTATAATGAAACATCAGAATTTCAAAATAGAATTAACGATTCTAAAATAAAACAATCAATTTCAAAATCGAACAATCAATTTCAAAATGAAACAACATTACCAGAGATTACTTCAAAAACTACTACACAAATTACATCAGAACACTCTGTTTCCTCTTCTTCTAAAATAGATTCATTACATAACATAGTGGATAGCCTTCGTTTAGAAAATGATGAGGAAGAAGAATATATAAATCAAATATCTCATTTATTTTATCAATCTGTTGTTGAAAAGTTGAAAGACAGAAAGATATTTAACAGCAAACAACAATTTTTTGATGTCCTTAAAACCCTTCAAGAAAAAAATGTCCGCATTGGTACTATGAAACAAATTGAAAAATCTATTGATGAATTTTTAAAAACTGTAGAAGAACGTAGCCAAACGTCAGAACCTGTTCAAAAACCCGCTATTTTTTACGCAGGTCGTCTTTCAATGGTCATCGAAAGGGAAAATACTATAGAAACAGCAAAAACGTTCATACGTCAAAATAAAGAAGGGTTTAAGGGGAATCTTTTATTTTATAACTGGCTAGATCAGTAGTGCCGCAATAAACAAGAGATTGATAGCTATTTGCCATCAATCTCTTGTTTAATTTTATTGATTACCTCTAAAGTTTCTTTACAATCTGTTTCTTGCTCTAGTAATAAAATTTTTTCAATTAATTCTAATCCCAGTGTTGCTAACATAACGTCTCTTCCTCCCTATTTTTTGGAAAAATTTAACGGATGATTTCTACCGGCTACAGATATTTCCCACCAGGCCTAGAAAGCACGAAAGTCGCTGCCACTATAATTGGCAACGACTTCCAAATTTATCATTTATCTTATAACCCACCAGGCTCACGGCTCATATACTGTACATATTCAATATCTTTGGTTTTACTAGCAACATTTTCTTTTTCTGGTACGCCTATGTTTAATAGTATTGTAAATGCACTAGCGACACTTAATATTATTATACTAAATTTTCTCATTATTCATCAACCTTTCCCTGCTTCTTTTTTAGTAATTCAATTGTACGTCGCACTGCTTTCGCATAATGATAGTTCGCTACCCGTTCAAAACGTATCAACGCTCGTTCCAAACCTTCTAAATCTTCATTGATTCTAGCTATATAATAATCTGTAAATGGTGAACTACCACGTTCTTCCACTAAATTATATATCATTTTTAATCCTTTTTTCTTGTCTTTATATAGTCCTATATAGTATCCTAGTTCTGAAGTATCTATGTAGTCGAAATTAATCTTGTCTAGATTAAATCCGAACTCGATATACAGGAAGTTCAAAGTTGTATTAAATGCTATGTACTTCCTGCTATCTCGAGACACTCCATGTTGATCCAGATAATTGATACTATCTGCAATCCACTTTTCGGCAAGAATTTGGTCCTCAAACATATAAGATTCCCCAAGACAGCACATGCTTGTTGCTCTAATCAGAGGGATAATAAGTTCACTATTTAAAATCTTATAGCACTTTTGACGACAAAATTCTATTTTATCATCGAACATATAAATATAAGCCATTCGTTCATCAAAGTACATTGTAAGCCAATTATGAATAAAATTGTCTGTAACCTCTAACAAATAACTTTCTACGTTCCCTGTATATGGATGCATCGCCCTTATATTGAATATATCATTCATAGTAAAAGCATATAAGGTATTTAACATTATCTGACATTCAGCGTCTGTAGAGAAAATTTTTTGCTTCAATTCATCTAATAAAGGATAACCTTTCTTTTCATTTTTATTTCTTTTATTAAACACCTCATATACCCGTAAATATTTTTTCACTTCTTCATTGTTTCGATTTTCTTTTATTACAAAATCCATCAGTTCATACTCGCCAGTCCCTTGGCAGTAAACTAATGATTTACGTATGTTCAATTCATTTTGTGCGATTTTAATAAAACTTCTTATTATTTCTTGTCGTTCTTCTAAATTTTCGTAGACAACATCCATGATTTTCATGAAAGTGTCGAGTTTCATTTCAGCAGTTTTACAAGTGACAATACCATCTGTAATAACTGTGCGATCAACGCCTACTTTCTTCGCAAGTGGACGAATTTTAAATCCCTTATCATCTATATCCTTTTTAATCTTCTTCATCAGTTCTCTCATCAAATTACGCTTGAATTCTTTTTTTAACTGTTTCTCAGATTTTTTCTGCGTCTTTTCTTTTGTCGCTTCCACATTACTCCTCCTTATCAGAATTTATAAACATAACTCAACCCTAACTTTTTCCATAGGAATGCTGTACTACAAGACATATGTATGTTAAACTGTGCAGGAACTCGTATGTAGCGACGTGTTTTCCTAGTGTAGTTAGGTGAACGGTATGAGAGGTTTCGAGTAGCTTCCCTCTCACACACGCTCTGCGAGTTTATTTTGTATGTATTTTTCCAATTTTAATTATACAGATAATTCAGACACATATTGACGAACAAATCGAAAAGTAATTGTGAATTATCTGTGATATTGATTTCACAATTATTCTTTATTCCTTGATACGACTGAGTTTATCGTGTAAATTCATACCCTTATTATATCATCCTCATATACTATAAATCCCTGTTTTTCAACAAACTTCTTTATTGAGAAATAATTGCATGTGATTTTCAAACAATTTAAATCTTTACGATTCCCACAACTCAAATATCTATTATTCCAATAGTGAATATTGTCCAGATTATTTGCGCATTATTGATATACCTTTGTAAAACTTTATCAATATTTGTCGATGTGGATGTGTGGTAAGATATAGTTAAAGATTAAAGCCATTGAAATCCTTTTTGTTATTATTTAATATGACTGTCACCCTAATAAAGAAGAGACGCTTTCGTTATGATTGCGTTTTTTCTTTTTGTATAAAGATGTGGTAGAATACTTATGCATATAGTTATTACGGCGACTAGTGTGGAAAGCTAGTCGCCATCCAATAAACCTTTACACAGATTTCTTCAATGCACATAAAAAATAGATATGTTATAATATATTCACACAAGATAGTACCTGTTGTTATGAAAGAAAAAGACAACCTTCATTCAACATCTGGAAATGAGGGTTGCCTTTTTTCAAACATATTTGTTATAATAAAAACAGAGTATAGTTCACTATTTTTATGCATAAAATAAAAGAAGAGATGCTATCAACATCTCTCCTAAGTAACTGTAACCGTAAGGTGAATGGTTACTAAAACATTTTATTTTCTTTTAGAACCACCATTACGTTTGCGGCGTTGGGTGGTTCTTTTACGTTTCTTGCTAAAATCGTTGACTAACTTGTTTACACAAGCTGTAACTAGAGCCGTTGAAAATACTTTCAAAAAGCTCATTAGCAACATTAGTAAAAATTCCATCATAGGAGTCACCTCCTTTCCCTCTAAATAAAAAGAGAAAGGACAGCAACCAACCACCCTACGCTATACAGTTGTTTTTATTCTATCATACTTTCATATTCTTACCAATGAAAATTTATAATCCTAATGTTTTGATAATTTTAATGACCATTGGATTATCCACACGATAAAAGACTTCTAATCCCTTCCGATCATAACTTACTAATTTCAATGATTTTAATTTATTTAAATGCTGAGACACTGTAGATTGTGGAAGTTCTACTTCCCTCCACAATTGTGATACATTTAATGGGCCTTTACGTAGTAATGTATGCATAATCTCCAAGCGTATAGAATGTCCTAATACCCTTAATATATTAGCACTTTGTTCATAATCATGTGAATCCATATTAAGACTTTTAAACATAATTATTATCTCCTAAAATTAGATACCTTTGCCATGTTCCTTTAGTGGTGAACCACCATAATCTCCATGATCAGTAAATACATTCATTTCCCCATCCCCTAGCCTAAAATATTACCTATATCCTATCATGAAAAAAAGTACCACCACAAACATGTGATGGTTTCAAAGGATGCGTTTGTTACTTACCATATACAATGGCATGGAATTACACTATAGGGACTTTAAATATAGCATATATTCTCTAAAAAGAACATACCCTTTGTTCCCTAGTTACTTTACACTGTTTCTTATGTATACGAAAAAATAACTCATCTACTTCTCCTTGTGTAATATCCCTAGAAATTACTAATGTTCGTCCAAACGTTTTTTCCCAAGCCCTTTTTAATACAGTAAGCTGACGAGCAGCAACTAAACTACTACGTTTCTTATTCTCTACTTGTTTTTTCATTGCTTCCAGTTCCAACAATCTTTTCTTTAAATATAAAAAATCCGTTGGTAATTCTTGTTGTAACCCTAAATCTCGTAATAAACTATAAAAATAATTCTTGTGCTTCAATGTAGCACTACGTTTTCTCAAAGATACTTCTTTTTCTCTTAATAACTGTTGCAATACAAAACAATCTAGTTCAAGCCCCATACGCTCCCATTTCATAAATAAAGTAGAACCTTGTAAATAACCTTTAAATACCTGCACAAACTCCTCTGTAACAAAAGATACATCCTGTTCAATCACACAATACTGGATATCCTCCAAGAAAAATCGTAATCCCCTAAAAAGATCAGAACGAAAACTATACTGATATCCATGTGATAAATCCTGGTACAACATTCTTTTATACACTCCTATATAAAATTTCACGTACCTCACTAGCTATAAAAATGAAATCCCCACATCATCTCCACTGTCCATATCCAGCATGACTATTGGCCTTATGAAATAACTCCTGTACCTCACTCTGCGTGACATCTTCAGCTAACTCTAACTCTTCTCCAAACGTCTGTAACCACACTCTTTTTATCGTCTCTATTTGCTTCTCAGTCGCTGGTTTTACTTTTCTTGCTGCCTCTACTTGTGCACCCTTCATTGCTTGCATCTCTGCTAATCTTCTTTGCATATACAAATAGTCATTTGGTATACATTCCTCTAACCCTAAATCTTCCACCAAATTCATATAAAAAGAACGTTGCTTAGGCGTACATTTTTTCACCCTCATAGACTGTTCCATCTGCAATAATAAATCTTTCATCTCCTCATCCGGAACCTCAAAATCTACCTGCGCCCACTTCTGGAACGAACGTTTCTCCTGCAAATCCTCCACAACCCTCTGTACAAACGCATCCGTAACAAAGGACACGCCCTCCTCCACAAAAACATACTGTTCATCCTCTAAAAAGTAATAACCGTTTTACGTACACTCGCTAAAAAACTCTTCTGTAAAGTAGCATATAAATCCTTATATAACATAACCTACACTCCTTAGTATTCGTGGAAAACCACGTAGTCCAATTAATATAAAAGCTTTAAGCTGACAGACCATGTTACACTTTCTTGTCTAATTTTCGTAACATGCGATATAGATGATTTCTAGAAACTCCTAGTTCTTTTGCTAACCTTGCTTTTTTTTCTTTAGGATTTTGATCCACTAACTCTCTCAACCTTTCTAATTGTTTATCCGTTTGTTCTGCAGATATCTCTAAATACTCTTCTCGTGACTTAATACCTTTACCACGTCGCTTTGCCTTCTGATAATTCGTATTCCTGCGTTGTTTCTCCCCCTTACTAATCAATGTCGTCAAATGCTCAATCTCATCCTGCGTCAAATTCAAATTCAGCTTGTCCATCACAGTTGTATTTTTCATTGGTTTAATTAAATTTCTTGGTAGCCCCTGCATCTCGAAATCAT
Organism: Bacillus sp. FG16; assembly: GCF_057809515.1. Classification (NCBI taxonomy): domain Bacteria; kingdom Bacillati; phylum Bacillota; class Bacilli; order Caryophanales; family Bacillaceae; genus Bacillus; species Bacillus sp. FG16. The sequence continues at coordinate 5,714 of NZ_JBMDKC010000125.1, read as the reverse complement.
TTTTCACATATGCATCGAAGAATGTGATCGCATCTTTATATGCGTCTTTCGCAGTTCGTTCTACTTCTCTTGTTTTCTGTGGGTCTGTGAATCTATCATTCAACTGCAATGTCATTTCCACAGTTGCACCTTGATGTTTGACAATTAGAGCCGTTGTGAACGCATATATGTATGTCATGTCGTGCCTATGATCTATCTCACCTTTACGCATCTCCACAATCTTCTCCAAATCCACTTTACGGGCCGTATTTAAACTATATAAGGTCTTAACACCTTTCGGTGCTGGTAACGTCTCTATAATCCCCTTACGCTTCGTACAACGCTTTTTCTCCATCGGTGGTACATATTCATAGAGTTCCCTCAGTTGATACTCTCGTTTCGTCCAAATATCTACTTCGATTTGCTTGCCTGTCTTACTGTGGACGGAATGCGGTAAACGGAATACACGAGATAGATCAGAACACGCTCCATCTGCGCCTAGATGCATTAAAGACTTAATTAGATTATTCGTTATGTATTGAGCCATGTACCCCATAATAGGGGCTGCACCACCAGAAATGCTGTAAATTAATTGCATGCCTCGACCATATAAAGTTACATTCGGGCAGGGGATCGTACCTTTTGCAATTAATCTATTTAACTCTTCCATCACGTGCTCTCTCGTCAGTCCAAGCTTATAAAAATCTAAATCTACTCCTATGTTGCGTATTTGCCTCAAATCAGCCGTTTTACGACTCCCATGACGGAAAGCATTCAGAGAGACACAAACGTCCTCCAGAGACAATCTGGAGCTTCTGAGGAAGTATTCTAAGTCATTTAACCCATACCAAATTTGTTTATGCTCTTCTTTGCTTAAATCTAATGTCACCACATAACCCGTTTTTTTCAATTCTGAAAGATAACATTCATGCCATTCTTCAATATACGTTTCTATTTGCGATAGCTGTATCGCTTCCGACATACAAAAAGCCTCCTTTTGAGAATAAAAGGAAGCTACACAAGATACATTTATACTTTACCTGTTGGTTTAAATTTGTTATTATAAAGACACAATTTAATTCACAACAGGGTCTGAACACCTTGTGCAGTTTCATAGGGAGCTTTAAATCCAAAGTTTGGTCGCCGAGGATTTAAGGCTCTTGCTCATTTATTCTGATAATTTTCTACAATTATTGTAACCTACGAATACTAATCTTGTAAATACGGGGATAAGCATTGCGCTTGTGCTTGTATTTTTTTATGTAATTTAAAAGGGATTTTATACGTTTTGTACAAATAAATACTCATTATCAAAATCCAAATAAGGAGTGAATGGAAGTATGCTAGATGGAACGCAGACTGATAAAATAACTCCCGTATTTCTTACAAAAGAAATCTCACAAATGTTAGGAATTAGTGAGGGATACTTACGAAAATGGTGTCTTGAACTAGAAAAATTTGATTACCATTTTACCAAAGTTAGTGATCCAAAAAGCAATCGTGAATATCGTACTTTCACATCAAAAGATATAAAAGCTTTAGTACATTTTCAAAAACTCATGAAAGAAATGGGTTACACTAAAGAATCTGCCGCCAGAACTGTAGCTAAACTAATGAAAGATAATGACTGGATTGTGGATGGAACGTCCGATAATCCAAATAAAGAACAAACCCTATTAGTTACTAGAGATCATACTCTCATGGAACGCGAAATAAACTACGAGTTACTTCGTACAATGGTTCGTGAAGAACGTGAATATATGCAAACTCAACTATTGGAATTACAAAATGAAATTGTCAGTACTAAAAATGAATTACATCTACTTAGAGAACAACTTTCGACTTACCATACACATCATGAGATATTGCTGCAAGAACGTGATCAGAGACTTTTAGAATCTATAAGATTATTACAAGAACAAAAGCAATTAGCTGCATCCCAAGAAAAGAAACCCTGGTGGAAAATATGGTGAAACCACGGTTTCTTATTTTTTTGCATAAAAGTGTTACTTTAGCAATACTTTATATTGAAAAGATAACACTTAGGTGTTACCTTTAATACTATATTACTTAAAAAAGGAGCGATTTTTATGTTTATCCCAACAGCTATTGATGCTGGTAATGATTCGTTAAAAGCTTTATTTAACGGCTTTGAAAACAAATTATATATCCCTAATGTAGTAAAAGAAATGAAATTTCGTCAGGTAATCGAATTGGGTGATGACCCCTTAAAAGAATTACATGTACATATCACCTCATCTGCATTACAAAAATCAGGTACATACGCAGTGGGAGCTTTAGCAGCAAAAGAAAAACAAAGTTCACAAGTTCCTTCTACAGATTTAAAAAGCGAATCCGATCAAACCATTATTCTTATGCTCACTGCTCTTGCATATGAAGCTGCTTTAAATAGTAATAGTCACTTAATTGATGCTGAATTTCTATTATCAACCGGACTTCCTGTCGATGAAGCAAAAGCAGATAAGCGTACTGAATTTAAGAAAAAACTTTTAGAAGGAACTCATGTGGTTGAATTTAAGAAAACGCCTCATTTAGAGGGGAAAAAAGTTCGCATTGCTTTTAAAGATATTTTTGTAAATGTGGAAGGTTTTGCAGCAATGATTAATCTAACAATTTCAGAAAAATTAACTCCTCAAAATTCTGAGTTGCGCAAAAAAAACATTTTAATTAATGATATGGGGGGAAATACCACAGACAAAGCAGTAATCCGCGAAGGTCAAATTGATAATGAATATTCTAGCGGGTCACCTTTAGGGGTTGGAGAATACCTAGATGCCATTCGAAAAGAAATATTTACAACGTATCGTGTGGACATATTCAAATCAAGAAGACAGTTAGTTGAAAATATGACAGCAAATCAAGACGCTTATATCATTCGACCACACGGCAAGCCGGTTTCTTATTTTGAAATTGCTGAGAAGCATTTAAAAGAATTCGCCGTAAGAGAATATGCAGAATTAGTAGATAAATGGAAGGAAGTTGGCGATTTACACTGTATTCATAATGTAGGTGGTTCTGCAGCTATCATTAAAACATTTTTAGAAGACATCAATAATCATGAGAATCAATTTGAAATGCATTTTCTAGATACTGATGAAAGTATCTGGAGTATCGCTAAAGCATACTATAAGTTGCTATTAATTATCTCTAAACAAAAAGGAATTGATTTTAACTAAGTAGGTGATAGGTATGAAAAAGATTAAAAAAATTGAAGCTGGCGCAACCTTTACTGTTAAAGTACCTACAAACGCTAGTCAACAAACCTTAGATTTTTTGAATAGAGAGCGAAGCGTTTCAAGAAATAAGTTTGTTTATTGGGTTTTAGAAAAAGAAGCACATCAAGTTAATAACAATGAGCTTTCTATTCCGCTTAGTTTCTCTCTAACCAAAGCAGAAAAGGAACGATTATTAGATCCCAGTACTCTTAAATCATTAGAAGCATTTGTTAAAGCATTAATAGGCATAGAACCAACTAACGAAAGCATGGTAGAAGATTTCAATATAGACCATTTTTCAGGATTAATCAATTACGAATAAATAAAAGAAAGCCCCTCGTGTTTGAAGACGCCGAAGGGAGCTTTCGTAAAACAACCATTATCAAAATAATGGTGTGTTCATTGTATCACACCTTGTCCGATGTGGAAAAAAGATTATATCCGAAAACCATTACCCTCCTCTCCACTTTTACCTCCCTTCCGTGGAAAAATGGAATTATGGAAAAGTGACCCTGAGATAAAGGAGAGGGGGGAGGGAAAATAACGAAAGAAGGGGAGAGTATGAGCAATGCGAACCCTATGTTTGAACATGCAAAATATTCTCATACAATAGTAAACCCAAAACCTCGTAATATACGTTCAGACAAGAAAAAAGATGTGAAAGTTCCTGTCACTGCATTTCAAAGACAAGAGATACGCCTACATGCCTTTGAACAGGGAATGACAACAACAGAATATATATCCATGCTAATGAAAGAGCATCTTCAAATTGAGTATATAAGCGATATACACGCTTACGAATATAAGGATACCAAGCGTTATGTACACGCAAAATTAGATCAGACTATCCACACTCAGCTTGTCCAACTTGCCATCCAATGGGGCGTTTCACAACGCGCGGCTGCTACACGTATTCTTTGCTTTGCACTACAAACAAAGTGAGGTCGATTTGATGTATAGTAAGTACGATGTCATGATGAAAGAAATCCAATTAATGAGCGTGAAAAATTGGTGGGAGAAAACAAAACTTGAATGGAGTTTGAAAGAAAAATATGCTTTTGAGGTAACAATGCCTCGAATCGATTTATTTCGAATGAGCATCATCATTGAAGATATGGAAGAAGAAAACTGTGCTTTCACAGCCAGTGATTTAGCTATCATATTAACCGAAGATTTTCTAGAACATATTCGTTCTAAAAATAGCATGGAACAACTGTACCAAATACTTGAGAGTAAGAAACCGTATATGGATGATACCATTTCATTGAATGGGGAAAGCGGGAATACCTATGGTTCTGTGACAATTAAACTCGATCGTAAGCTTGTTAGGCGGGCTGAAGTCTTTTTCGCTGACATGGAGCATTCTTTTCCTTGTCATGGTTATACAGTCGAGAAACTACTGCACATTTTACTCTGTGATTATATGAAGCATTATATAGCCGAACCTAGCAAGAATTTAAAATACTTAAAAAAGTGGTATGCCTGATTTACTTGCTGCATAGGCTACTAGTACACCGAGAAATCACCATAAAAAAATCCACCTTTAACTGGGAAGGTGGATTTTCTATTTTTATCATACTTAAAACAACCTTTTACATACCTGTGGTGCTAGTTGATTTTTTAGTTCCCTAAAGCCACAAAAATGCGCGTATTTTCTAATACTAAACGAAATGAAACAGGAAAATTAAGGGTTATTTGGAAAGTTATCACTTGAAGAATTGTATAATTTCCGATTTTTTCTGGAATTTATTCGTGATTTTTTCTAAGTTTTAAACCTAATATTATCCAAAAACACCGAGTGAATTTCAACTAGCACCACAGGTATAATTTAGGCTATTCTATACAAAATTAGATTTGCACCAACTGCATTAAACCCCGAAATCTGATCTAAACTAATTAGCGTTCTTTGCGCAGTGCTGAAATTCACCAGTTGTATTGTATCTCCGGTAGTTAAACGCAACAATCCTGTAGCAGTAAATAATCCTCCCGTATTTGGCAAAGAAGCTGACATAGTGCTGGCATCACCAGCAGATGGACTACCGTTGATGGTAATACCAAATACCGTATTGCCCCCTGTAGTTATTGTGTCTACATTGACAGAATAACTATAAAAATATGTCCCTGTACTATTAATAGTCAACGTTTCAGCATCAGTAACTGTAATATTAGTACCAACAGAAACATTTTCAAATGAAACTGGATTTGATGGGTTAAGAACCATTGTATTAGCTTGGAATGTTCTAAATACCGAGGCAACAGGGATACTCGCTCCAGTTGCTCCTGTATCTCCTGTTGGACCCGTTACCCCTGTTGCTCCTGTATCTCCTGTCGGACCTGTTACTCCGGTACTTCCTGTTGGACCTGTTACTCCAGTTGCTCCTGTATCTCCTGTCGGACCTGTTACTCCGGTTGCTCCTGTATCTCCTGTCGGACCTGTTACTCCAGTTGCTCCTGTATCTCCTGTTGGACCTGTTACTCCGGTTGCTCCTGTATCTCCTG
>NZ_JBMDKC010000124.1:0-13988 GCF_057809515.1 Bacillus sp. FG16 | reverse complement strand
AACGCCCTTCTGTTCTGAGCGAGCCACCTGCACTTTTTATCTAATCCAGTTCCAGCGGCTAGAATGTTCGGTGGCTTCGCTTCTTCCTGCGAGGCAAAAAGCGCCTCTACGTCTGAAGCTCCATCCCCCTCACATTCTGAACGAGCCGCTTCCACTTTTTATAGTAATTCAAATACTCCCGCTGCTCCCATTCCGCCGCCAATACACATTGTTACGATACCGAATTGTTCGTTGCGGCGTTTCATTTCGTGAATAAGAGATAGTGTTAGTTTTGCTCCTGTACAGCCAAGTGGATGTCCAAGTGCGATTGCACCACCGTTTACGTTTACTTTTTCTTCATCTAAACCAAGTTCACGAATAACTTGGATCGATTGAGAAGCGAATGCTTCGTTTAGTTCGAATAAGCCAATATCAGATAGCTCTAACCCAGCTAGTTTTAACGCTTTTGGAATTGCTGCGATTGGGCCGATTCCCATTACTTCTGGTGGTACGCCAGCTACTGCAAATGAACGGAATTTCGCAAGTGGCTTCATGCCATCGCTCACTGCTTTTTCACGATCCATTAATAGTACAGATGCTGCACCGTCACTCATTTGTGAAGAGTTACCAGCTGTTACAGAACCGCGAACGTTAAATGCTGGACGTAATTTACCTAAAATGTCTAGCGTCGTCTCTGCTCTTACACCTTCATCTTGTGCGAAAATGATTGTTTCTTCTTGCAGTTTATTGTTTGAGCCAACCGAGCGTAACGTCACATCTACAGATACTGTTTCATCAGCAAAGTTTCCTGCCGCTAATGCTTTGGCAGCACGTTGATGACTTCTTACTGCAAATGCATCTTGCTCTTCACGAGAAATTCCATATTTCACAGCAACTTGCTCTGCTGTATGTCCCATACCCATATAATATTCCGGAGCCGCTTCTACAAGGCGACTATTCGGACGAACAACGTGTCCCATCATTGGAACTAAACTCATTGATTCCGCTCCGCCTGATAATACAGCTTCAGAGTGACCAAGCATAATGCGCTCTGCTCCGTAAGCGATACTTTGTAAACCAGAAGAACAGTAACGGTTAATTGTAATAGCTGGAACATCGTAAGAAAGTCCTGCTAGTCCGCCGATATTACGAGCCATATTTAAACCTTGTTCTGCTTCTGGCATCGCACAACCGAAAATTAAATCATCGATTGGTCCTTCATAATTTGCACGCTTTAACGTTTCCTTTACTACTAACGCCCCTAGATCGTCAGGACGAACTGTTTTTAATGAACCCCTCTTTGCTTTTCCAATTGGTGTTCTTGCTCCCGCAACAATGACAGCTTCTCTCATGAACGATATCTCCCCTCGTTATTAGTTACGTAATGGCTTTCCTTTTACAAGCATGTGCTGCATTCTTGCTTGTGATTTCATCTCACTTACTAAGCTAATAAATGCTTCACGTTCTACATCTAATAAATACTGCTCATCAACTTCTGTTCCGTACGGCACTTTTCCGCCCGCAATGACATATGCAAGTTTCTTCGCAATGTGAAGATCATGTTCAGAAATGTAACCTGATAAATGCATTGCTTCTGCACCAAGTACAAGAGTTGCATATCCTGTTTCACCAACAACTGGTATCTTTTTACGAATCGGTGCTTTATAGCCAGCTTCATATAAAGCAAGTGCTTTCTGTTTCGCATCATATAGTAAGTGATCACCATTCACACTAATACCGTCTTTATCGCCTAAGAAGTTGTTCGATACAGCTTCTTGTGCTGATGTAGAAACTTTCGCCATCGCTACAGATTCGAACACTTTATTCGCAACTTTTTGCAGATCAAACTCTACACCGCTTGGCATTTTATTTAAGTGTTTAATGTATAGCTCTTTATTACCGCCTCCGCCAGGGATTAAGCCAACACCAACTTCTACTAAGCCCATATACGTTTCACTAGAAGCTTGAATGCTAGCTGCTGGTAAGCAAACTTCTGTACCTCCGCCAAGCGTCATACCGTATGGTGCTGCTACAACTGGCTTAGAAGAGTACTTAATTTTCGTCATTGCATCTTGGAAGTTTTTCACAACCAACTCAATTTCAAAGTAATTGTCGTCTTGTGCTTCCATTAAGATCATTGCTAGGTTCGCACCAACACAGAAGTTCTTCGATTGGTTACCGATAACAAGACCTTTATAATTCTTTTCTACTTCATCAACAGCGTAGTTAATCATTTGCGTAATATCCATACCGATTGCATTGCTCTTCGAATGGAACTCTAAGCAAAGGATGCCGTCACCTAAATCAATTAAGCTCGCTCCGCTATTTTTCTTTAATACACCATTTTTCGCTTTTAATTGCTTAAGAGAAATTGCTTTTTTATTACGCTCGATTAGCTTATATTCGCCATTATCGTAATAGTAGCTATCGCCGTTATCATGTTTATAGAAAGTAGTGAAACCTTTCTCTAACATTTCTTTCACCCAAGTAGGAACGACTACGCCGTTTTCTTCCATCTTTTGAACAGATTTTTCAACGCCGATTGCATCCCAAACTTCAAACGGTCCTTGCTCCCAGCCGAAGCCCCACTTCATCGCTTGGTCAATTGCAACGATATCGTCAGCAATTTCTTTATGAAGTTTTGCAGAGTATAAAAGAGTTGGTGTAATGATGTTCCATAATAACTCTCCTGCGCGGTCTTTTGCGTATACAAGCGCTTTCAATTTATTCGCTAATCCTTTTTCTTGTTTACTTAACTCTACGGATGCAGCTTTTAATTTTTTACGCGCTTCATATTCCATCGTTTCAGGATTTAGTTCTAAAATTTCTTTTCCTTGTTTTAAGAAGAAGCCTTGACCTGTTTTGCTTCCAAGCCATTTTTTATCAAGCATGTCATGCATGAAAGCTGGTACTTTAAATACATCACGCTCTTCTTCTTGTACGTTTTCATATACGTTATTTGCAACGTGTACGAATGTATCTAAACCGACAACATCTAATGTACGGAACGTTGCACTCTTCGGACGACCAATTAATGGACCTGTTACAGAATCAACTTCCCCAATGCTGTAGCCGCGTTTTATCATCTCTTGAAGAGTTACTAATAAACCGTACGTACCGATGCGGTTTCCAATAAAGTTTGGTGTGTCTTTTGCGATAACAACGCCTTTTCCAAGAACGTCTTCGCCAAATAGTTTCATGAAGCTTAATACTTGTGGATCTGTTTCTTTCGTCGGTATTACCTCTAGAAGTTTTAAATATCGTGGTGGGTTAAAAAAGTGTGTGCCTAAGAAGTGTTTCTGGAAGTCGTCTGAACGACCTTCTGCCATTTTTTCAACTGAAATACCTGACGTATTCGAGCTTACAATAGAACCTGGTTTACGAACAGCGTCTACTTTTTCAAATAATTTCTTTTTAATATCTAAGTTTTCAACTACTACTTCAATAATCCAATCTACATCAGCAAGAAGCTCAAGATCATCTTCTAAGTTACCTGCTTCAATCAGTGCTAGATTTCCTTTCACTGTCAGAGGAGCTGGTTTTTGCTTCAATAGTTTCTGTACAGCCGTATTACTAAAACGATTTCTCACACTTTTATGTTCTAATGTAAGTCCCTTCGCTTCCTCTTCTTTCGTAAGCGCAGGTGGTACAATATCAAGCAATAATGTCGGAATACCAATATTAGCTAAGTGTGCCGCAATTCCCGAACCCATTACGCCTGAACCTAGAACAGCAGCCTTTTTAATTTGGAACATCCAATTCTCCCCCTATTCTTGAATGAATGCTCATTCAATTTTTCGACATAAGTCGCAATCAATGAGTGAGCCTCTACTAATAAATATATGATACTGTTTAAATTTTCGCAATATATTTATTGATAAAATTTTCTGAAATAAATATATTTCTTTCATTTGGCTATGCTATACATGTGTATTTTCTTTGTTTAAATGCACTTTTCCTTTTTATAATCTGACGAAACTGGAGGAATATATATGGCAAAACTTAAGAAGAACCCTTCAAAGGCTGGAATTAGTGCAGCTAGTGTAACTGGAAACGCAGGTCCACATAATCACGGTGTTGAAAAAGGACGCCAAGGTAATAACCAACAATATAAGAAGCATAATATGGGCGAAAAATAACGCTATATTTTTGGGCAGAGAACGTGGCATAATGATTAATGGCTACTTTTTCTGCCCAATTTATTTGTACATATGGAAAACAAAAGAGGGAACGATGATGAAACGAACAATAGTTATGATTGTAATGATTGCTACACTATTTACAGGGATGATTTTCTTCTCTTATGCACAAAGGCAACAAGCTGTAAAAGCTGATCAACCTAACATTACTGGGCAATATGGGGTTACAATCGATGCAAACACAGGTGAAATTTTGTATGGAAAACGCGAAGACGAACGTTCTTATCCGGCTAGTATAGCCAAAATGATGACAACCCTTCTTTTACTAGAGAATGTAAAAGAAGATGAAGAAATTACGGTTACAGAAAATGCAATTAAAACAGAAAGTCAAAGCAAGAAAATTAAACTTCGTGCTGGAGAAAAATTAAAGCGTGATGAGGCATTAAAACTTATGCTTATCATTAGTGCAGATCCAATAGCTGAATCAATTGCAGAACATATCGCAGGATCAAAAAATGAATTTGTAAAAATGATGAATGCTAGAGCGAAGGAACTTGGTACAAAGCATGCGACTTTCAAGAACGCAAGTGGTGCTGATGCAATTGGGAATAAAGTATCACCATATGACATTGCTATTATTACGAAAGAAGCATTAAAGTATCCAGTTGTTTTAGAATATATGAATTCAACACGTACAACTCTACATACTTCAGAACGCTCTCCAAACATCGCAAACTATGGACGAGAAGAACTATATGACGATCCATATGCGATTGGAAGTAAAAGCGGTCTATCAGCACTCGGCAAATATACAGTCGTAACAGTGGATGAAAAAGACGGTAAACGCGTCATTAATGTTGTATTATCTTCTTCTCGCACGCAACTATACCCTGATACGAAAAAAATGGCACATTACGCATTTCAGCAATTAAAATAACCAAGGAGTATTTTCTCCTTGGTTATTTTTTAACCATACCTTTTAACACGAACGCAACGTTTGCTGGACGCTCTGCTAGACGACGCATGAAGTAGCCATACCAGTCATTTCCATAAGGTACGTAAACACGCATTTTGTAACCTTCTTTTACTAGCTCAAGTTGACGCTCATTACGAATACCATATAACATCTGGAATTCAAATTGATCCCTTGGGATATTGTGTTCTTCGGCAAGTTTTTTCGTATATTCAATAATCGCTTCGTCATGTGAAGCAATTGCAGTATAATTTCCATTTAATAAGTGCATTTTAATAATTTTTTTATAGTTATCATCTACATCTTTCTTATCGGGGAACGCTACCTCTTCAGGTTCTTTATAAGCTCCTTTTACAAGACGTAAATTCGGACTATAAGCATTTAATTCTTCCATATCTTTTTCTGTACGATATAGGTAAGCTTGAATAACTGTACCAATATTATCGTATTCAGATTTTAATTGTTTAAAGATCTCAATTGTTTTCCCGCAGCGCGTATAGTCTTCCATATCAATTGTAATAAACACACCATTTTCTTTTCCAGCTTCTAAAATACGGCGCATATTGTTCATTACGATTTCATCAGAGATATCTAATCCCATAGAAGTCATTTTTAAAGAAAGCTGCGAATTAAGACCTTCTCTTCCAATTGCACGAATCGCTTCAATCGATTCGCTAGCCATTTCATTTGCTTCCGCTTCGTTATCAACGAATTCACCTAAATAATCGATCGTTACACAAAGACCTTGCTTATTTAATGCTTTAATTGCAGCTGTCGCTAATTCAATCGTCTCCCCTGCGACGAAGCGACCTGCACCAAAGCGCAAACCGTACTTTTTAGCCAGTTTTGTTAGCGCTTTATTTTTTGACAAGAAAAGAAACGAATTTCGCATTAATTGTTCCATGTAATTCACCCCTATGACTGTGATTTATCTGTTTTTTACCCCTCTTCAAAATTATATCATTGTTTAAAATTATTGGATACAAATAATTATTTAGATAATTTATAAAATACTATAAAAACATTTAAAACCCTATATTTTCGCTTATAAATATGTAGGAAATATTTTTCGACATTTAGAAAAAACGGGTTTACTAGGCATAAAATAGGCATGTCGAAAATATTCGACATGCCTATAAAACCCTTAATATTCCATGTAAATTATATAAGGATATTAATAAAGAAAACTTGAGGTAACATTCGCCTCAAGTTTTCTCACTGCTCATTTCGCTTCTCTTCATTCAGCCTTTTAATATCCGTAATTAACTGCACCATCTCTTCTTTCGCATCTGGATATGTCTCATTCCAATGCTTCACTAATGCTGGCATCGTCTTCGCTATGTAAGAATACAGTGCCCACTTCTGTACCTGTTCTTTTCTCTCTTCACTACTCTCTCCAAGTAACAGCTCAGTGTATTTCTCTAGTAACCCGTCAAACTGCTCGTTAAACTTTTCACTCATCTTATTTACCTCCTATATGAAAAAAGCAGCGAAAACCGCTGCTTTTTCTTATAATTTTGATCGAACAGAGTTTAATTTCTTCTCCATTGTGCTTACTTTATCACGACGATCATCAATACGAATTGTTGTTGCAACACGCTGTGCACCTTTCTTATAAGGCACTTCATGCATTTGTTGAATTACTTCTAGAATAACAGGAAGATCTCCTTCAATAACTGTATTCATCGGTGTTAGTTGATACTTCACGCGATCTGCATTTTTCTCTAGCACCTTTTGTACTTCTGCTACATATTCACTAACACTTGGATTACCTGTTCCTACCGGAATAATCGATACGTCAACAATTGCCATAGTAATTTGCCTCCTATAATCGCTTCTTATATATCCACTGTCTATTTTACCGAAATCCTCATCATTTTACTAATATGTTACTCTTCCACTTTAAACTGCTCGACTAATCTTTCTAAATCTCTCATATGCTCTGTCAAACTTTCCATCGTGTGAGCTACCTTTTCTAAATGATTAACCTGTGATTCCGTTGCAGCATGTACCTCTTCGGAAACAGCTGCACTTTCTTGACTCGTACCAGCAATTGTATGCATTACCGCTGTAATTTCTCCTTGCTCGTAACCTATGTTATGTACCTCTTCTACAATTTTTTCAACTGAAGTACTAATCGTATTTACAACTGACATAATTGTGCGGAACTCCATTTCCGCCTCTGTCGTCACTTTATTTTGCACATCTGCAATGTCTTTCAATTTACTTACAACTTCTACAACCCTTTTTACTTCTACTTGCACATCACCAATCATCGTTGTAATTTCTCCTGTTGCCTCTTTTGATTGTTCCGCTAATTTCCGAACCTCTTCAGCAACAACCGCAAATCCCTTACCTTGCTCACCTGCACGGGCAGCTTCAATTGAAGCATTTAAAGCAAGTAAATTTGTTTGATCCGAAATACCTTTTATCAACTCAACAACATTTTGAATCGATCCAACTCTTTGTTCTAACTTACCGGATGCTTCTTCTGTATGAACAACAATCGAAGATGATTGTCCCCTCGTACGGACTAAGTTCCTCATTGTATTTAATCCTTGCTTAGATGCCTCTTCCGCTTTGCCAGCCACTCCTTTTATTTCATCAACAGAGCTATTCATTTGTTCCACTGACTCCGCCATATTTTCGAGCTGAGCAGAAACTTCATCCACACTATTCGCAAGAGTAGAAGCTCCTCCGCTCACATCATCCATTGCTCCTGAAACTTCTCTACTAGCCGCTACTGTTTCATTCGTTAAATAATGTAAACTATTCGTTGATTGTTGCACCGTTGATACGCTGTTTTTAATTTTACTTACCATTTCATTCATTTGTTCAACCATATCATTAAAGTGTTTCGTCAACTCTCCAACTTCATCTTTACTTGTCACTTTCATTCGCAGCGTTAAATCGCCTTCTGCTACTTTTTGCACGTGATTCTTTAATAGTTGCAGTGGTCTTGCTAATCTTCTTGAGAACAAGTAGGAAGCTACGATTCCAACTAATAAACTAATACATGCCATTATAATAACTGTATTTCTCGTACTATTTAATAGCCCATCGATCGTTTCTTTCGGATAAAAGATTCCTATCGTCCATTTCATCGTATCAAATGATTGACTATAAACAACTACATCTTCACCTTTTATTGTAGTGACCGCATATTTTGTTACTTCTTTATTTAAGCTCTTTATAAGTGGCTCTTTTGAAACATCTTTCCCTATCTTTTCTGGATAAACAAGAGCCATATTTTTATCATTTATAATAAACATTTCTCCGTCATTATTGTATTGAATATTGTGAAGCAACTTCTGAATCGTCCCAAGCGATACATCCATCGCAACAACGCCTAATACAGATCCATCTTGAGCTGTAATTGCTTTAGAAACACCTACACTTAACTTTCCTGTTGCAATTTCATAAGAAGGTTGTCCCCAATGGACCTTTTTTACATCAGCCTCTGAATCTTTATACCATGGTCTTGTCGTTGGATCATATCCTTCTGGCACTTGCCCACCTTCAGCAAGATTGGCACTTAATGTTTTTTTATCTTTCGTACCAATATATAAATCTAAAATACCAGGATGATTCTTTTTATACTCCGCAAACTCTTTCGTTAAAAATGCTTCCTCTTCTGGAGTAACCCCACCTTGAAGCATGTTACGAATCATCTCACTGTTCGCGTAATACCCCATATCTTCATCCGTTCTTTGAACAAATGTCGTAAGTTGCTCTGTCACAAGATCCATCGCATTTTGAGAATACTCGTCTAAAGAACGCACTTCCTTTTCTTTCTGTAATTGATACACAGCTGTACCCAATATTACGAACATCATAGAAATAAGTACTGAAAACACTACCGCAATTTTTAAACGTAAACTTCTTAACATCTTCCCCCAAGCATCCCCTTCGCATTAAATTAAAATCTTATTAATCATTATATTAAGTATAATAGATAAAATTAAAAAATTGAAATTAATTCTCATCTAAATTGAATTAAAAAAACTACCACCTCTTGTGTAAAAACAAATAGTTCATTATCCTTAAAATATAATCTCATTCGTTCGGAGGGAACTATGTTACAAAAATTCGGTTTCTCACAATATGAAAGCCAAGCTTATGAAGTTGTCGTATCAAGCAATGAACCATTAGATGCTACAACAATTGTGAAGCATTCAGGTGTTCCAAAAGCAAAAATATATGAAGTGCTAGCACGCCTAATCGATAAAGGAATGGTAATGGATTCTGTTTCAGAAAAGAAGAAGCTGTATACAGCATTACCACTAAAACTAGCAATTGAAAAATTAACGTCAGAATTCCAATCAAATATTAAAGAACTGGAAACAAATATATCAAAAAAATCATTTACAGATGACCGTGTGTGGAGCTTAAAGATGCAATCTTCTATTCGAGTTCAAAGTAAAGAACTCATTGAAAGTGCAAAAGAATCAATCCGTATTTCAGCTTGGAATGATACTCTTTTAGAATATCTCCCTTTACTAGAACAAAAAGCAAAACAAGGTGTTCAAATTGAATCCCTTATTGTTGGAGAAGTAGAAACAGACTTAGAAAACATGCATTTTCTAATCCCAGCTGAAGAGCCTAATGCATTAGAGCGCTACTTGCTACTCATCGTTGACGATCGTGAAATTTTATTTGCTGGCGTAGAACAAGAATCATGGCAAGCGATGAAAACAATGTCACAACCTTTCGTAAAGTTCTTTACAGAATTTTTCTATCACGACGTTGCACTTGCAAAGATTACCCAGAAGCACCACGATCTCTTTATGAAAGATGAGGAAATTAAGAGTTTGTTAATGAAATTAAGATACTAATTAAATAATAAAAAGGAGTCTAGTTTTTCACTTAGACTCCTTTTTATTTTGTTCCTTTATCTCCATCAACAGCTCAATGATTTTCTCATTTTGCTCTACCTGTTTCTCTGAATTTTGATAGATGAAACGAATCCATCTAAAAACAATGATAACCACAAATAACGGCAATACTGTGAATATAAAACCAATAATTGAATAATCCATATACTATCACCTCGCTATATACCCTTTTCTCCATTTACCTACTAAAACCTGCAATTTTTTACAAATAAAAAAAGAACCTATCAAACGATAGATTCTTCTTTCACGAACTGAGTAGAGCGTCCTCTCGTAATCGAGAAAATAGCGCAAAGCAGTGCTAATATAATAAAGCCACCGCCTACCCAAGCATTATATATAACAGATGATTTTTCAATAACAACTCCACCTACTGTTGAACCAAGTGCAATTCCTAAATGAAGCGCAGAGTTATTTAAACCTTGCTGAATACCAGCTGATTCCGGTGCAATTTCAATTAAATAATTTTGCTGTGCTGGTGAAATCGCCCAGCTCAGCATACTCCAAAGTCCCATCATAATGATGAAGAGCGGGAATGAGAATGTCATTAATGGCAACATGAAGATTGCACATGCAAATACGATAATAATCGAGATAATACTTTTCTTCGATCCCCATTTATCAGCAAGCCATCCACCGAATCCGCCGCCGATTACTGCTGCGATTCCGAAAATGAAGTAAAACACACTAATCCAATTTGCTTCAACATGCATAACATCTTTTAAAAACGGTGTTAAATATGCATACAATGTTAAATGCCCCGTTAAAAACAAAAATGATGTTAACTGTGCACTTACAATTTTTTTATCTTTTAAAGTAGCAAGTTGTTCTTTTATTGATAATACCGATGTCGGTGGTACTTTCGTTAAGAACAATGAAATACAAGCAATTGCCATAACTGTTAATACCGAAATTAACACAAATGGTGCACGCCATCCGTATGCATTTCCGAGTACAAGACCAAGCGGTACTCCAAGTACAAGTGATCCACTAATTCCCATAAAAATGATTCCAATTGCACGCGCACGAAAATGCGGTTCTACTACACTAGACGCAAGTGTTACAGATAGTGCAATAATTAATGAACCACTCGCCGCACAAATAACCCTTGAGAACATTAGCATTCCGTAATTCACACTAAATGCCGAAATAATATTTCCGATTAAGAAAATCGATAATGCTCCAACATACAATGTTTTTCTTTCAAACTTCCCTGTCAAAGCTAATAAAACTGGACCTGACAAAGCAAATACTACCGAAAATATTGTTATAAGCTGACCAGCTGCGCTAATAGATACTCCTAAATCATTGGCAACTAAATCGAGCGTTCCTCCTATAATTAGCTCAACCGTTCCGACTACGAAAGCCGCGATAGCTAAAATATACACACGAAAATTCAAGTCTTTCCCCACGCTTTCTATTTTGGTTACTACGACTATAGTAACCAAAATAGAAAGTGGAAGCAAGTACAATTTTTTTACAGTAAAAAAGGTAGACGTATTATACGCCTACCCTTCCATCATTCTGTTTCTTTCTTCTTATTCAAGTACCAATACACCGGCAGTCCAGTAAAGACAATTCCAATTGATAAGAAACAACTTACTGGATCGTTAATAATCGCACTACCGATTACAAAGAACGAACCTAAAATCGCTACGATTGGTACGATTGGGAATAACGGTACACTATATGCACGCTCTTTATTCTTATTACGTTTTCTTAAGATGAAGACACCAATAAACGTCATTACGTAGAAAATATAAATAATGAATACGGAAATCTCAGATAGCTTATTTGGATCACTAATAATCATTAAAATAATTCCTAAAATGATTTCAACAGTAATCGCATTTGCTGGTGTTTTAAATCTCGGACTTTCCTTTGCAATAAACTTAGAAAATGGAAGTTGTCCACGCTCTGCCATAGACATTGGAATACGTGGGAATGTTAAAATCTTTCCATTTAAACAGCCGAAAATAGAAACGATAATACCGATACTAATAATTTTTCCGCCATATTCTCCAAGTAACATGCCCGCAGCCGTCGCTGTCGCATTTTCTCCAAGGTCTACAATTTTCGCTGCTGGTAATACATTTAATAACGCCAAGTTAATTAATACGTAAGCAGCTGTTACGATTAAAATCCCAACTGTCATTGCTTTCGGTAATAACTTTGTTGGATTCTTCATTTCTCCACCAATCGAAGCAAGTAAAATCCAGCCGTCATAAGCAAATAACGTTGCTAAAATTGCCATACCGATACTTTGATTTTCTGATATCGGCACTACTACGTTAAAAATATCACTGTTTCCTTTCCAAAAACCTAACACGACAATTAATACAATCGGAATCATTTTCCCAATTGTCGTAATTGTTTGAACGATACCTCCGTATTTTGTTCCCATACTATTTACAAAGCCAAGGAACACAACTGTTCCGATTGCGATTGGTAAATTCCACACTTTATCTAAATAGAAAAAATTAATCATTAAAGAACTAAAGTATAAACCTAATGTTCCGATAATAGCTGGTCCATAAACAATTGTTTGCATCCAGCCTGATAAATATCCCCAAAAACTTCCGTAAATCTCCTCTAAATACGTATACAACCCACCATTTTTCGGGATTTGCGCTCCAATTTCAGCTACTGTTAAACCACTCGCTAACGTCAACAGACCACCAATTACCCAAGCAAGAATAGCCATATTAGAACTCCCTGAGTAATCTAATACGCTTCCTGGTTTCATAAATACACCAGACCCGATAATCGTTCCTACTACGATAGAAAGTGCTACTGTTAAACCAATTTTGTTCTTCTCATCATGATGCATGCTGCGTATCCTCCTTCCAATTCTAGTGTGATGCAAAAATGAAATAAAAAAACACTCCTCCCTAAAAAAGGGACGAGTGTTGTATTCGTGGTTCCACCCTTGTTTCAATTCGCAAAGTAACACACTTCACCAATTTCTCAAGTCTAAATAACGGTTTTTGCCGGCAAGCAATTACTAGATGTTCGTTCACTGCTGCAGTTCAGAGGTGGTAATCCATTTTTCCGTATTAGGAAGCTCACAGCCAAAGGCTTCCCTCTCTGAGAATCGTAAAAAATTGATCGTGTCCTCATCATCACTTCTTGATGTCGAATTTTGTAGTTATTGTTCATTATATTGAATTGTTAGAAAAAATCAATATATTTTTTTATATAACATAGGAAATATTTCTCTTCTTATATTATAACAGAAGATACAAAACTTCTCTAATTCCCTAAAAATGGTATAATCCATTTAGGAGGTGTACCAATAATGATTGCTGTCTTTTGTATCATCGCTACGTTTCTCTCTGTTCTATTCGCTATCATGCATCGGCACAAGTATCCTAGTTATAGCATTTTAGCGGTAGCTATTATACCAGCTGTTTCCTTCTACGTATTGGGTAAATATCAATATACGGAAGTGTTTATCGGTTTTGCAATCTTCTACTGCGTCTTCGGATACATACTAACAATGAAAAGAATTTCAATGCCTCATTAAAAGGGACCGATTTCTACTTATAGAAATCGGCCCTTGCACGTACCTTCCGGTTGCCCACACGAAAGATACGACTTCATTCAATTATTTCTCATCTTTTTTCATAAAAAACTTATGGTGCGGTAAATCAACATTCAACGCCTCTAATTGTTTCTTTTCATTCTCTAAAATCGCTTTTGCTTTTGTTTTTGTTGCTTCATCTAATCCCGCAAAGATGTCTTCACGCTTCTCTTTCTCTGGAAGTTTCACACCTAATTTTGTTAATTCTTCTTTTGCTTGCTCATGCGTTAATTTTCCAGATTTCTTTTGCTCTAAAATTGACTTCGCTTTCTCTTTTGCCTGTTCATCTAATCCTGCAAACATGTCTCCATGCTTACCTTTCTCCGGCATTTTCACGCCTAACTTTGTTAATTCCTCTTTTGCTTGTTCATGCGTTAATTTTCCAGATTTCTTTTGCTCTAAAATTGACTTCGCTTTCTCTT
>NZ_JBMDKC010000123.1:0-14149 GCF_057809515.1 Bacillus sp. FG16 | reverse complement strand
AAATGTACATGATTATTCAAGTGTTAATGTGTACATTTAAACTAGCATTTATAGATAAAGATACATCATTTAAAAATTTTGGTAAATTAGCATACATTTGATTAATAAGAGCATCTGCTTGTTCTTTCGGTACACCGTAAGGGGACTCTTGATTTTTAACGAAAGAGGGGGAGACAGCGTCAATTAATGCGAGCTTAGAAATACGGTGCCCATTATAGCGAGACATATAGCGAATAGAAAGAGCACCACCAACTGAGAAACCGACTAGCGTAGCGTTCTCTACTTGGAGTGCTTCTAGAACAATTGCGATATCATCGGCTAATCGATCATACGTGTAACCAGTCCATGGTTTATCAGATTGCCCATTCCCTCGTATATCCATGGCGATACAGCGAAAGCCGTGCTCGGGTAAAACATTGAGTTGATATTGATACATTTGATGATTTAAAGGCCATCCGTGAACGAAGAAAACAGTCTTACTACCTGGACCAGGATTAACGTCTTGCACAAAAATATGCACATCTTTCTCGACAGTAATAAACATAAATGTCCCCCTATTTTATGAATATGCTCGATCCCAAAAGCGTTGTTTTGTCATAGCTTTAATAAATTCATTTGCTAGTCGTATAGGGTCTTGTTCTATTAAAACACCAGGCTTTCCTTCGATATTTAAAGATTGAATAATAGACGAGCCGTTTTGGAAGGAGCCAATTGGCTTAAAGTGATTATATGATTCTACGACAAATGAACTTGCTTTGTTAAGAAAATGATCATCCATCTTTCCGCTGATAAGAAGTAATCCATCATAAAGGAGTGGTGAGCCTGTTAAGAAAGTATCATTTACTTCCCACTGTCCATTTGGCGTTCCCTGCACTATGCCTAATCGTTCGGAAACGATCACTGGTTGAAGACCTACTTGTTTGAACTGATTTATTATATATTGTGCGCTTGGCCCATCATATCCATTTGCAACAATGACACCTACTCGTAATGTATTAGGACTAAAGGTCGTATTTGCCATACTGAGTGCTGGAGATGATTTTGTAACGTTGGATTCTTGCACATTTGGGATTTTTGCCCCGATAGCTTCTGCAACTAAAGTAGCCAATTCTGTACTAATATGTCCAATCATATCCACGACTTGTTGGCGGACAGATTTACTTTTGACTTTTCCTAATTCAAAGGAGAAAGCCTGCATAATGTGGATTTTTTCGACGTGACTCATACTATTCCAAAATAAACGAGCTTGAGAGAAGTGGTCTTTGAAGCTAGCAGCAGTTTCCCTTGTTTTATGACCAGATACAGTAGAAGGATATGTAACGAATCCCCCCTTTGTCCCAGGTACAGTATAAGGAGAATTATTTGCTAAGGAATTGTTATGGTAGGCAACTTTTCCTTTGTCGATTATATATTTAGACGCACCATCTCTTTGGTTGTTATGAAATGGGCATATCGGGCGGTTAATCGGTAGTTCTTGATAATTTGTACCAACGCGTGCTAATTGTGTGTCTGTATAAGAAAAGAGTCTACCTTGTAAGAGAGGGTCATTGGTAAAGTCAATACCACGGACGATACTTCCAGGGTGTAGTGCCACTTGTTCAGTTTCAGCGAATACATTATCTACATTGCGATTTAAGGTCATTTTCCCAATGATTTTAACGGGAAAATCTTCTTCAGGCCAAATTTTCGTTGCATCTAATATATCGAAGTCGTATTTAAATTCGTCCTCTTCTTCTAAAATTTGAATGCCAAGTTCGTACTCAGGGTAGTTTCCAGCATTAATATTTTCCCACAAATCACGGCGATGGTAATCTGGATCAGCACCGCCTAGTTTTTGTGCTTCATCCCAAATTAACGAATGAACGCCGAGCTTTGGTTTCCAATGGAATTTCACGAATTGTGACTTTCCATTTTTATTAACTAGACGAAATGTATGAACTCCAAATCCTTGCATCATTCGAAAGCTTCTTGGAATTGTACGATCGGACATAATCCACATCATCATTGCAGCTGATTCTTGATTGTTGGCGATGAAGTCCCAAAAAGTATCATGTGCTGTTTGGCCCTGTGGAATTTCATTATGTGGCTCTGGTTTAAGGGCGTGAATTAGATCAGGAAATTTAATGCCATCTTGAATAAAGAAAATGGGAATATTATTTCCTACTAAATCAAAATTTCCTTCTTCTGTATAAAATTTAACGGCGAATCCTCTTACATCTCGATTCGTTTCATTTGCTCCTTTTGATCCAGCTACTTCAGAGAAACGAATAAAAAGCGGTGTTTTTTTTGAAGGGTCTTGTAGAAAGTGGGCCATTGTTAGCTCTTCTAAAGATTCATATAACTCAAAAATGCCATGTGCTCCGTATCCTCGTGCGTGAACGACTCGTTCTGGAATTCGTTCACGGTCAAAGTGAGAAAGTTTTTCTCGCATAAGGAAATCTTCTAGAAGGGTAGGGCCACGATCACTGGCAGTTAAAGAGTTTTCATCATTTGAAATTTTAACACCTGTATTTGTTGTCATTTCCTTTCCTTCATTTTCACGCGTGAAAGATTGGAGTTGTTCTGTCTTTTTATTTTTTTTGCCGTCCATAAAAAACACCTCCCATAATATACGTATTATTGTTTATGTTTTTTATGCTTGTATATAGCATGAAGATATTGCATAGTTGGGATGATTTTCCTCAAATGTTCGATTTATCTTTGTTTGTCTATGAAAATCATTTATTATAATAAATGGTATTCTTCGAGATATTATTTTGAAGGGGTGTTGAAGTGAAAGAAAGTTTTCTATCATATAAAGAAGAAGAAAGGAATGCAAAAATCCTTTTATGGGTGTTATATGTCATTGTTATTGTATATCAAATTTTCTATGCAATCGTATTAGACGATAAATCAATAATGGATAAGGGGTACAACATAGTATGGCAAGTTATGTGCGGAGTAGCAATACTGTGCGTGAATATATATTTAATGAAAAAAGAGAAGGCCAACCTTGTTAAATATGCATGGATATTTGCATACATAGGGATAGAAATCGCTAATATATTTTCGTATGTTTTTTATAATAAGGCGGCGTTTGATGCAACAAATATAATAGAAATTATTCTCATTTTTTTTGTACCCATATTTTTAAATAAAAAATTTTATGTGATTTTACTTTCTTCTATTGTAGGAAAATATTTGATTTATTTATTTGTATTAGAGGAAGTAAAAGCATTTATGTACCTTATTATGTATACACTTATGTTAATAGCGGCATATATCATTTTAAACCGATTTTTACAATATCTTTCAGCTGTAAAGGAAAGTATTGCGATTGCTAGTGAATCGCAAAAATTAGCGGTAATTGGGAAAATGGCAGCGACGGTTGGACATGAAATTAAAAATCCACTCGCTTCATTAAAAGGATTTACACAATTACAACGAGAGAAGCATGAAGAGGATCCTATTTATAAACGTATGATTTTTGAAATAGAAAATATGAATAATATGATAAGTGAGTTGATGGAAGTTGCTACATGCAAACCTTCTATTTATAAGAAACATGATGTGGGGAAAATTGTATTACAAGTAATAACAAGTCTTCGCGAAAAAATGAATGAATTAAACGTACAGTTTATTTCTAATGTGGAAGAAAAAACAATAGAAATTGAATGTGATGAACGAAGAATAAGAGGAGTCTTTTTATATACGATAAAAAATGCTTTAGAGGCAATGGAACAAGGTGGCATATTACATGTAAGATTAGAAAATAAAGGGAAAGAGTATGTAATGATCAGCGTGATTGATAATGGTCATGGTATTAAGCAAGAAAACTTAATTCGTGTTACAGAGGCCTTTTATACAACGAAACAAGATAAAATTGGTCTGGGACTTACGGTAGCGAATCGAATTGTCACCGAGCACCTTGGTGAGCTGCATATTTCAAGTGAAAGAGATACTGGAACGAGAATAGACATCATTCTCCCAAGGAAGTGTGGAAATACTGAAATCCAAGTGGAAGAAAAGCTAGGAGTTACCATATGAATAAAGGCTATATATTTAAAAATGAAGAAATAAAGGCGCTGAAAGCATTTTTAAGTTTATTTTTCATTATATTTTTTGTATATGATCTTGCCTATGAATTTATCGTACCATTAATCGGTGGAGAGCAAGAAGGCGTAGGAGAGTTTGAAGATGGCTTAGGCTTATGGCTTTACTTTTTGATGGTGGTATTGTTTTGTATTGGAATATACTTTATGAAATGGAAAAATGTTTTTGCGGTAAAGTATATTATTCTAATTGGCTATAATGTATTAGATTGTATCCATAACATTATGATTTATTATGGTAGCGATGCAGAATTTGACGGTGGAAATATAGTAGAAGGATTTTTTATTTTGTTCGCACCAATCTTTGTGAATAAAAGATATTTCTGGTTAGTTCCAGCGATACTTGTCGGAAAGTATGCTCTTACAGGAATCATTATTCAATCTTCTCTCGTTTTAATTCCAATGGCATTATATAGCGTATTTACTATCATATGTTGGATTATATTTTTGAGGGTTCAGTCTTACGTTCGTACGCTTGAGATGATGGATAAAGAAATAAAACAGACAGAAAAACTAGCAGCTGTTGGAAAGATGGCAACGGTTATTGGTTATAAGATTAGAAGACCTTTAGCAAACTTAAAAAAACTTGTGAATAAACAAGCAGACAAGCATCCAGAGGATAAAATTTATAGTGATATTATGAAACAAGAAGTAGATCGGATTCATATAATTGCTACAGAACTTAGTGGATTTGAGAAATCTAAATCACTAGAATCAGAAACTCATAACATACAAGAAATTATCTCTTATGTTATTCGAGTTATGGAAAAGCCTGCTTTAAAACAAGGAGTCTATATACAAGGTATTTACAGTAAAGACTTACCATCAATTACATGTGATGAAAAACGATTAAAACAGGTCTTTTTTAATTTAATTAAAAATGCAATTGAAGCAATGTCAGTTGGCGGAACAATTACGATTAAAGTTACTGTAAAAGATGGAATCATCATTCAAGTGAAAGATGAGGGATGCGGCATTCCGAAAGATAAAATTCCAAAGTTAAATGAAGCCTTTTATACAACGAAAGAAACAGGAACTGGTCTAGGTTTAGTAGTTACAGAAAAAATTATTAAAGACCACAACGGTAAAATGAGTTTTGAAAGTGAAGTTGGGGTTGGAACGACGGTTGAGGTTATGTTACCACTGCATTAAATAGAAAAAACATCACTTCCAAATAAGTGATGTTTTTCTATTTTATCTTGCTATTTGTGGATAGTAAAAATCTCATTTTATCGATAAAGAATGTATGATGTATTTCTAAGATCAAAATGTTTTTTTAAGTTTTTATTATGGATTTTTCAGTGAAAAATTTAGACTATAAAAATTAATTGTTTTTTTCTAAAAAAACTATTTTCTTTTTTGGGTTTTAATGGTATATTCAAAACACGATAAATAAATACCTATTTTTGGCACACTATTCGAAAGGATAGGTCGCAAAGCTAAGAGTCTAAAGTAATGAAAATTACTATGATAGTCTGGTTGCAGTTTGGATTTTCACACATAGTTGTATGTATGAAAATCGAAGAGGCAACCGGATTTTTTATTGTCTCAAAAAGAAAAAATAAATGGGCACACTATTCGAAAGGATAGGTCGCAAAGCTAAGAGTCTAAGGTAATGAAAATTACTATGATAGTCTGGTTGCAGTTTGGATTTTCACACATAGTTGTATGTATGAAAATCGAAGAGGCAACCGGATTTTTTATTGTCTCAAAAAGAAAAAATAAATGGGCACACTATTCGAAAGGATAGGTCGCAAAGCTAAGAGTCTAAGGTAATGAAAATTACTATGATAGTCTGGTTGCAGTTTGGATTTTCACACATGTTGTGATGTATGAAAATCGAAAAGGCAACCAGGCTTTTTATTTTCTAGGAATACACATTATGATTGTAAATTTAGCTGAATAATAAATTTAATGTTCAAAATATTCGGTTCATAAGAAGTGAGGGAGGGAAGTACATTGCAAAATCAAATAGGTAAATTTGGGCGTATACTTCTCGCTGGAGGAATATTATTTACGCAAGTTGGTGTGCTAGATTACTCTGCAACGAAAGTTTATGCGGTTACAAACGACGAGCAAGGACGTTTTATCGTTCATATGGATAAACAAGAAATAAAAGTTGATGAAAATGTAGTATTAAAGATTACAAATACAAATAAACAAGATGCTAATATCGAGCTGAAATTATCTAATGAACAGCTGTTCAATGAAGCAGAAACAAAAAAAATGAACGAAAACAATAAAGCGATTCAAAACATTTCAGTAACAGAAGATCACATTGTAAAAATTGAAAAGAATGAACAAAGTAATTTTATCGGTGACGTATATGTAGTCATTCAAATGAAAAAAGCTGGAGAGTACAAATTTGAACCGATAGTGAAGTTTGAAGGGAATGAAAAGAAAATTGAATCTCCTTCTCTACATGTTGTAGAGAAAAAAGAGGCTTTAAATGTAGCTATTTCTGATGAAAATCCAAAGGCTTCAGAGGAAGTTATGAAAAAAGAAATCAGTGAAAAAGTGAAAGTATCGGAAGAAAATAAAAAACAAGAAATAAATGCTACTAACGCTGAAGTTCCAAAAGAAACGAAGACTTTAGCGAAAGAAAAGGTTAATGAAGAACTCATACCAAAGGAAAATGAATTAAAAGAGAGCAATAGGATAAACGAAAGTAATCAGGAATTACCTGCTATTCAACCTGAGAAGGCATTAAAGAGCCAATCTCTACTAGCTGCTAGTCCTGTTACAAGTATTCTTAAATATCCAAATGTAAAAGTAATAAATAATAGAACAGGTGAAGGGCCTTCTATCTTGGGTAAATATGCTTTTAGATTTGTTTGGAGCCCACAAGTAACATATGAGGTAAAGGGTAGTAGCAATGATAGAAGTGGTCAAAGTCAATATACATTTAGAAATTCAAATAGAGAACAGTATGTATTAGTAAAAAAAGCTGGTGAATATCAAGGGAAATGGATAGATGTCCGTATTAATATTCACTCTATGACAGCTTCATCTGTAGATGTTAAAACACCAATAACTAAAGATGATGCAAAAAACTTTTTACAATTATATGGGAACGGAAGGTCAGGACAAACTTATAATGCTTCCTTTGAATTTTATGAACACGGAACAAGTAAAAAAGTACCATTAACAGCAATGTGGAATTTCAAAAGGATAAACAGTTATAAAAATGTTACGTTACGTAATGATGGTAGTCATTTAACGAATTTATACGTGTATGATACGAGTTCAATTAGGTATCAAGACAAAGGGAATAATAAAATAGAGTTTTCTGGAACAGCAGGCCCAGTAGCTACTCCAGAAGCAGATATGACAATTACATTTGATAATTTAACAGAATTACCGCTAGAAGTTAGGTTAAATGCTTCAGGTGTTAATGTATCATACGATCAATTAGCGATTGCACAAATTGAAATTCCAGCTCCAAGTGTAATAGGAGATATTGTGGAAGATAATTCCCGTCAACTTTCTTATAAGGTATATCAAAATATGCCTGCTCAATCGAAAGACATTCACTATGCGAAATCTTTTGTATTAGAAAGTGAAGTGAATAAGGATTTTACTGTGAATAATGTTTCCATTCAAGATGTGGAGAGTGGAGATGATGTAAGTAGCTTCTTTGATATTAGCAGGAAAAACAATAAAGTCACTGCGGTTGCGAAAGCAAATGCGCTAAAAACAGAAGAATTCAACGGGAAAATTTACGAGATGACAATTACAGGTTCTCCTGTAAAAGGTGCTGATGTAATGAAATATTACAAAAATGGTTATCTTGAAATACCGGTGTCAGCTAAAAATTATTTAGATGGTGATAAGAATGGGCAAGATAGTAATCGAGATGGAGTCGCAAAAATAAGCTATAAAGGTATTCCAACTGGGAAACCAGTCCCACAAAAAGTAGTGCAAGGAACAGATTTAACAAAAATGGATATTTCTAAATTTGTGACAGATTTATCTGTAGATACGCATTTGGATGTAGATAAACCAATATCAGTAGTGAAGTTAATCAATATTCCAGATACCAAAACAATAGGGAATCATACTGTAACGGTTGTAATTGAAACGAAGCAAGGTGTACAAGCGGAGATTCAAGTGCCGGTTACTGTCGTTGATGGGACTTTAAAGTTAGTAGACGTACCAAAAGAAATTACATTTGGAGATTTAACAATGCCATCGAAAACAACGACATACGCACCGAAGGCGATTTCAAATCCTTTAAAGGTAACTGATGATCGTGTTAAAAAGCAAAAATGGAGTGTATATGTAAAGGAAATCACACCATTAACTTCAGCGCAAAATGACACATTGACAGGAGCATTGATTTACAAACGAAATGGAAAGGATACACCTTTAAGTACTTCTAGTATAGAAGCATTCTCGTATACTTCTAAAAACGACGAGGAGGTTTCACTAAATTGGAAGGAAAACGAAGGAATTCATTTACAAGTAAAACCAGGGCCGAATGTCAAAGCAAATACTAAATATGCTGGACAGCTAGAATGGACATTAACCGATGCTCCTCTCTAAAAATATATGAAATATATAAATTTTAGAAAGGAGAGAGTAATGAAAAAAATAGTTGGTATTATCGTTTCCACAGTTATATGTGTGCCGTTTCTTATGGCAAATGTAGTAACGGCTACAAGTACGAATTCAAAAGCGGGTATTACATTTTCGAATAGCTATACACCAAATACATCAACTGATCCGGCAAAGATAAATACAAAAAAAGAGACAGTTGATAAAAATAAAAATGGAGATAAATATTTACCGAAAACAGGAGGCCAGACACGGGACTTCAAACAATATATAGGATTGTTTTCGATTGTTTTATCTCTATATGTATTCAAAAGAATTAGGGGAAAGCAAGTGTATTCAAAATAAAAAATAGATGAAAACAGAGAAAAGGGGAAGGTACATATGAAACTAGCAAAATTAGCATTAATCGGTGCAGTATTATTAACATCAGTTGCAGCAGTAGGAACTTCAGCATTTGCGGAAGAGAAAGCAAATATGAAATCAAAAACAGATGTAACGTTTATTGAAGATACAAGCACAACAGATCCAAACAATCCAGAAAATCCAAATGAAAAAGTTACACCAGAGAACCCTGGTGAACATGAAATAGGAACAAAAGGTCCATTAAGTATTAACTACGTTTCTAACTTACACTTCGGCGAGCAAGTTATCTCTGGTAATGATCAAACGTACTTTGCAAAATTGGATAAAGTGAAACAAGAGAGCAAAACAGTTGAAGTACCTAACTTCGTATCTGTAACAGATAACCGTGGTACAAATGCAGGATGGAAATTGAAAGTAAAGCAAAATGCACAATTTAAAAGTGGTAATAGTGAGTTAACAAATGCAGCTTTAAGCTTAAGTAACCCAGCTGTAAATTCTGTAACTGATGCACAATATGCACCTACAACATTTAAAAATAAAGTAACGCTAGCTCCAGGTGGAGATGCGGTGGAAATTACTACTGCCGCAAAGAATAAAGGTATGGGTGATTGGACGACTGCATTCGGTAAAGGAACAGAACAAGGTAAACAGAGTGTGAGCTTATTCGTACCAGGTACGACAGCGAAAGAAAAAGATGCGAAATATTCAGCTGAGTTAACTTGGACTTTAGAAGATACACCAAACTAAGCTTATATAAGATTTAAAATTAAGAATGACTGAATTTTAAAAATAATCATAAAGGGGTATAAAACTATGAAACTAGCAAAAATAGCATTAATTGGAGCGGTAACATTATCATCAGTATCAGTAGGGACGTCTGCATTTGCAGCTGAGAAAGATGGCGGGAAATTAGACTCAAAAGCATTTATTAAATTCGAGAAAAATACAGATAAAATTGATGTTGTTAATCCAGAGAATCCAGATGAAACTGTAGATCCAGTTGATCCAGATAAAAAAGGTACAGATGGTCCACTAAGTATTGATTATGTATCTAACTTCAACTTTAAAACACAAAAAGCATCAGGGAATAACGAAATCTACTTTGCAGAATTAGATAAAGTAAAGAAAAAAGTAGACGGTTCTGTAATTGACGTGCCGAACTACGTTCAAGTAACAGATAATCGTGGTACAAATGCTGGATGGCATTTAACAGTAAAACAAAATGGTCAATTCAAAACTGCAGATGATAAAGCGTTGGATGGCGCGGCATTGACATTAAAAAATTCAGCTTTGAAATCAAATGCAGGTAGCGACGCACCAACAGCAGAACAATCTATCACATTAAATCCAAGTGGTGCAGCATCTGATTTAATCGATGCAAAAGAAAACCAAGGTATGGGTACATGGGTAAATACGTTTGGTAAAGATGCAACAGAAGCGAAACAAAGCGTAGAGTTATCTGTACCAGGTAAAACGAAAAAAGAACAAACACAATACACAACTTCACTAACTTGGGAACTAACAGACGCTCCTATGTAAGTAAGAGGAATTTTAAGATAAAAGAGGAAAATGAGAAGAGATAAGGGAATGGCTTTAACCTTGTCTCTTTCTTGTCTATAAAATGGATATGAAGGGGATTACATAAGAGATGGTAAAAAAACTATTTACTAGCTTACTATTAATTACATTCTTCATGGTAAACGCTTTTTCAGTATATGCAGCTGAAATGAAATTCGCTGTGACAGCAGTTATACCAGAAAATCAAATTGATAAAAATCAAACGTATTTTGATTTGAAAATGCAACCTGGACAAAAGCAAACAATTCAAGTCCAAATGAAAAATGATACGAATAAAGAAGTTGTGGTAGAATCGTTTGCTAATGCAGCAATTACGAATAGTAATGGTATTACAGATTATAGTACAGTAGAACCAAAAACGGATTCTACTTTGAAATATCCGTTTTCTAAAATTGCTAAAATGCCAAAAGAAACGAAAGTACCGGCTAACAGCATAGTGACAGTTGATATAAACTTGGAAATGCCAAGTGAGTCGTTTGATGGTGTTATTTTAGGTGGTTTATACTTTAAAGAAAAAGAAGATGAGAATGCAAAGAAAAAAGATGAAGGTGTGCAAATTGAAAATAAATATGCATACGCAATTGGTGTTGTTTTAAAAGAGACAGATGCTGAAGTAAAACCAGACATGAAATTAAACGAAGTAAAGCCAACACAAGTTAACGGGCGTAACGTTGTTACTGCAAATTTACAAAACGTAAAGCCAGCAATGTTAAAAAATTTAAGGGTTGATGCAAAGGTATATAAAGAAAAAGGTACAGATGTTTTATTTGAAGCGAAAAAAGAAAATTTAAGAATGGCGCCAAACTCAAACTTTGATTACGCTATTAGCTGGGAAAACAAAGCGTTTGATCCAGGAACGTACCGAGTAGAAGTGAAAGCTACTGATGGCGATCAAAAGTGGGAATGGACGAAGAAATTTACAATTGAAGGAAAGACAGCCGATAAGTTAAATGATACAGCGGTAGAAGCGAAAAAAGACTACACGCTATATTACATTATCAGCGGAGTACTACTGGTAATTATATTATTAGTTCTTGTGTTCTTCTTAGGTAGACGCTCTAAAAAAGAAGACGATAAAGAAAAATAATATATTGATAGTGTAAAAAGAAAATAATGGATGTTTTACTATGAAAAATATATAATGGCTTTGTCTGTTATTTGTTGTAGTTCATTTATATTTCTATTTGTTGACCCGAATCTCGGGTCTTTTTTTATGGAATGAATTGCTATATATCAGTAATGAGAAAAACAGAATATAAAGCACTTGCAGCATGAATATAAAGAGGGGTTGTATACTCTCTCAAAAATAGGTTTCCAGCTGTAATACTATTAGCACCAGTAAATTCGGTGCTAACAGTAGGTTCGTTTTCTGGCACAACGAAAGCATTTACGTTGGTACATGTGCTTTCTCATTTATCTATTTTTCTGTGGTCGATTGTATTGTGTATATAAATTAAAAAATGATAGTGTTAGAGCCACCATTTCTCCTGCGGAAGCAAAATAACATCCACATCAAAATTCTCTTTAAACCAATCATACATCAATGTCTCTTTCACTAAATATTCAGAGGCAGAGTGTGACACCCCAATTAGAGACATATTCGTTTCTTTTACATAATCCATAATGAGAGAATATTTATGTCGGCCGTAATCATTGTCGATATGGCAATGGATTTCTCCTGTAATATATGCTTCAGCACCTTTTTCTTCTGCTTCCTTCATTAAAGATACAACATCGCCACATCCAGCGATAATTGCGATTTTTTTAATGGAATCATGTCGTTTACCTTCGAAGTCTGTGTAAGGAATCTGGAAGAGTTTTTTTAGATGTTTTTGGAGTGCTTCTGTCGATGTTTCATCTATTTCACAAATAAGGCCAACTGGTTCTTGTTCTGGACCTCCATATGCAAAGTTGTCCACTACAGTAGCATTTAATGCTTTTGCAATTGAAATACTCGTTCCATGAGTTTGATGAAAATCCATTGGTACGTGACATGTATATATAGAAAGTTGTTTTTCTTTTATTCCTTGCAAATATTTTTCAGGAATTGGTATGAAACCGCGGCCTGATCTTCCAATTGGATCACCGCACTCCATTACAAGGGGATGGTGCATAAAGAGTAAATCACCGGGTGTGGATTGTGAAATGAATGTTTCAAGAACGTCATCTGTAGGGAATACAGCTAAAAATACTTTGTTTACATTTTCAGATCCGTGCATCATAAGGCCGTTAAATAAATCTACAAAATTTGCTTCGAAAAATTGTTGCCAAGGAAATTTGATAGGATCATATACGGCTGGGATAAATCGACTAAAGGCGCTATCTTTTCCGTATTTTTCAATTTGAAATAAGTGATCGAGTGATTGCTCTATTTTTTTTAAGGCTGGCATGTTTGATAATCCTCCTTAAGATGATTCTTGCTTTATGAGTTGTTTGTATTCTTCGTAGTAAAATAAGAAGCGGATAGGAAACAAATAAAACCTAGAATCCAGTCAATAGAAGGAGAATAGGGAAGTACATGCTGTAATAGCATTCCGCTAGAAATGAAGAAACTACTAAATAGACCTAATAACATAGGATATCGTTGTAGTTTGAACACGGATAGTAAACATCCTTTCTCCTGCATGAACTACTCATAAAAGCTCGATTGCTGAAACTTTATCACATACATTGTATATTAGTCTTAATTTTCTGTATATAATTTTTGAGAAAAATGGTGATACAATATATGAATGATAAGAGAAGAGAGGATGAAGATTAACATATGTACGTTACTGTAACAGAAGCAGCATATAAAAAGATTATGGATACGATTCCGAGTGAAGCGAAA
Organism: Bacillus sp. FG16; assembly: GCF_057809515.1. Taxonomy (NCBI): domain Bacteria; kingdom Bacillati; phylum Bacillota; class Bacilli; order Caryophanales; family Bacillaceae; genus Bacillus; species Bacillus sp. FG16. The sequence continues at coordinate 730 of NZ_JBMDKC010000123.1, read as the reverse complement.
TATATAAAGTTATTTTACGATAATGAGGGTTGCGGTTGTGTTATGAGCGGAATCATCGATTTAGTAGCTGTAGCAGAAAAAGATGAGCGCGATGTGGATATTGAATCAAGCACAATGAATTTTATCGCTGATCGTACAAAGCTTGTATTTATGGATGATAAGTTAACGGTTGATTGGCATGAAGGTGGAGGAACTTTTCAGTTGAAGAGCCCAAGCCAGTTTTATAATCCAAATATGAAGTTACACGTTCGAGTATAGTAAAGGAAATGTGAGTCCAAAATGTATTTTGGACTCACATTTTTTTATTTTATAAGTCGCTATTATTGTCGATTTTTGTTGATTAGTCGATATATTTGGGAAATCGCCGATATAATTTCATTTACCAAAAAGTTTCATATAATAAAAAGATTTTTTCACATAATGAAATGTACATATGATTGAATTTTCTGTATAATCTTCTTTGCGGAGGGGATACGCATGAGAAGATGGGGAATTGAGTTATTAATTTTAAGTGTTGTTATTATTTGGGGGATTAACTATACGATTGCGAAGTATGGACTTTTAGAATTTACAGCAATTGAGTTTACTGCACTTCGTATGATGGCGGCGGCACCGCTTCTGTTACTCCTTACCTTTTTTATTGAAAAGTCGGTTTATATGGAGCGAAAGGATATACCTATATAAGTTCCGTTTAATGTTTTAACATCGATAAAAGTGTCTATACTGCTTA
>NZ_JBMDKC010000122.1:0-14899 GCF_057809515.1 Bacillus sp. FG16 | reverse complement strand
TTACTTATTATATTTCGACAAATAATAGCTGTAACCTTTTAATTCAACTTATATATATTCAAGCTAATACAAAGAATCCATTTCATATGATAATGAAACCCATGTATGATTACTATCTATCCGCATACCAAAAGCTTAATCCATCTATCGAAGGACCTTTGCTACATGATGTGGTTGCAATAAGTGGATTAGTAAATCCAAGTTTTTTTGAATTTGTGCATCGTACAGTAAATGTAGATACATACGGAGATACGAAAGGGCAAACATTTGCTGATTTTCGCCCTAGCTCTATATCTGATGGAGCACATATAGCACTAGAAATAGATGAACAAAAATTCATTCAAGATTTTATAAAAATCATGTTATAAGTTGCTGTCGAAAAAGGGAATTATTTCACTACGTTGAATATAAACATACATCCTCTATATAAGGGAGCTTACAATATTGAATGTCCAGTTAAAGGTTGTTACGAGAGAAAATTGGGAAGAGGCATTAAAGTTACAAGTTAAAGAAGATCAAAGAAAATTTGTCCCCGCTGTAGCAGTTTCACTTGCTAAAGTATATATAAAACCAGATGGTGACAATGTAGAGTACATACCATTTGCTATATACGATGGTGAGCTTATGGTTGGTTTTGTTATGCATGCTGTTGTAATAGAGACATCGGATATGTATTGGATTAACGGATTTATTATTGATCAATCGCAGCAAGGTAATGGTTATGGAAAAGCAGCATTACAAGAAAGTATTGATATAATAAAAAATACTTTTAAATCGTGTAAAGAAATAAGATTAACCGTACATAAAGATAATCTCTCTGCAAAGAAATTATATGAACGATATGGTTTCATATCATTAGGACAGGAGTATGATGGTGAGCAAGTGTATCGTTTATTTGTTTAACTATTATGAAGTAAAGGCGTGAAATTTGAACAAGTATAGATTGAATGACTAGGAGGAATATCAATTGAAAAGTAAATTCCATTATATTGTACGAGCAGTCATGATAAAGGATGAAAAATTATTAGTTGCTGAATATATCGGCCATCATTATTTTTTACCTGGTGGCCATGTTGAAATTGGAGAATCAGCAGAGAATGCATTAAAAAGAGAATTAAGAGAAGAACTTGGAGCAAACTGCAGTATAAAACGATTTTTAGGAGTTATAGAACATCAATGGCAAGATAAAGAAGTGCTTCATCATGAAATTAATCACATTTTTGAAGTAGAGTCACAAGATTTACATACGGACTTAACACCGAAATCTAGCGAGTCTCATTTAGCATTTCACTGGATAGATTATAATAAAGAAGCCTTAAATCATTATGAAATCATGCCAATGCCTTTAGTAAAGGAATTACTAGAAAGAAAGTTAAATGATGAACTACTAAATTGTTGGATTAGTAATTTTTAAATTACTTTATTTATAGTAAATACGTCCATCGAATGAATATAAAGAAAATAGGCTGAAAAACAAGGTACATCACCTAGTGTAAGTTCATATTTTGTTGATGTACGCATTTAGTCTATAGTCTTGTTTCTACTTTGTTTAAAAGAATTTATTAACTTTAATATTTGGACGGAATTTACATTTATAAATGGAGGGTTTCATAATGAATCAGTTTCAACATGAACTACAAACATTAAACCTTAATGATTATCAAACTGGTAATGTTGTGTATTGGGATCAACAACAAAGTCAATATCCATACTACTACATTCAAGACGATGCACGTCGTTGCGGCGGATGCGGAGGTTGTGGTGGACGCTGTGGCGGTTGTGGTGGTGGTAGATGTGGCGGTTGTGGTGGACGTTGCGTAGGTTGCGCTGGCTGTTTTGGTTGCTTTAATTGCTGGAACTGGTGGGTTATTTAAGTATAGAAAATCCAAGTTATTTTATATGAAAGAAAGGTGTAAATACTGTTTATACTTTTCTTTCATTTTGTAATTTTGTATTAGTGTTAAGGGGGATTTATTTGTATACATACGAAAAGTTGATTTCTTGGGTAGAGAATATAAAAGAAAAAAATTATAGTTCTGCTACAGCTCTTTGTATTATAAAAGATAATAAAATCGTACTAGAGCATTATAGTGGTTATCACTCAAATACATCTACAACCAAGAGAGTAACAGCATCTTCACAATTTAACGTTGCTTCTGCTAGAAAAAGTTATTTAGGATTAATGATAGCGTATGCGCTATACGAGGGGAAAATAAATTCTATTGATGACGAGGCGACAAAGTATTTTAATGATTTTGATTCTTTATTACTCGGTAAAACAACGATAAGACATTTAGTAACTCATTCGCACGGTTTAACAGAAACTGATGATGGGACTATTTTCCGTGAATTTGAACCTGGACAAGCTTGGGCGTATAGAGATATCAATGTAAGAATGATGACACATCTTATTAATCAGCTATATGGAAAAAGTTTTACTGAATTGTTAAAAGAGCGTGTTTTTAAACCTGCTAAATTTCAAGAAACAGGATGGAGAATACAGCAAGATGAAAATTTGGTTGAAATTATTAATAATCCAAATGAAGACCCGATAAGTGGAATTGGTACAGTAGATGATGGTACTGAAAAAAATCTATTTGTCTCAGCTAGAGAATTTGCGCAGTGGGGCAATCTTCATCTAAATCAAGGCATGATACATGATAAACAAATTGTTCCAAAAGAAGTTATAAAAATCGCTACGAGTTTGCAGAGCCCAACATTTATAAACAAAGAGCTACCACAAAATGGGGTGTTTTGGTTCATCCAAAATGAGCCTGCACAATTAAGCGAACTTGGTGAACGTATTCCAAAAGGGTCGTATCAAATATCAGGTATTACTGGACCGACTATTTTAGTAATACCTGAATATAATGTAGTTGTTGCAAAAATGTATAATAAAAGATATAACTACGGCGGTGATAATTACTTATATTATTTACGTGAATTTAGTAATTTAGTCGCTGATACATTTAGTAACGGTAATAGGGCATAATTACTCCTATAACAAAAAGGAGTGATTGAAAGTGAAAGATAAAGTGAACAAAAATAAAAAGCAAAATATAAAAGATGTAAATACAGAACAAAATGCAATTTATAGCGATCCTAAAGATGCAGCTAATATGCAAACTGTACCGCAGCCGAAAGATTTTGATGAAATCGAATATTAATTTTTCATCCGACTATATGATGAATAAAAAATACGTCTTAAGTCTCATCACATATAAGAAATTATTTGATAACATATATACATAAGCATTTGAAAATGTCTTATCTTAACAAAGCTTTCTTTAGAAATATCTGATATAACCTGCAAAAGGCACTTCTTTATGAAGTGTCTTTTTGTGTATATGAACTTAATTACCATTTTCCGTACAGTATCTTGCAATTTATGATGGATATACTAACTGTGAAAATTCATGTCAAGATAAAAGAAGGGGACAGTTAGTATGAAACAAACTTCTATAAATCCGTTACTAATTGTTCTAGGTACAATCATTGTTCAAATTGGCCTTGGAACAATTTATACATGGAGTTTATTTAATCAACCCCTTGTAAGTAAGTTTGGATGGAATCTTAATTCAGTAGCGATAACTTTCTCCATAACAAGTTTTTCTTTATCATTCTCAACTTTATTTGCAGCAAAGTTGCAGAAAAAATTAGGACTGCGGAAACTTATTGCTACTGCAGGAATTGTTTTAGGACTCGGCTTAATACTTAGTTCACAAGTTTCTTCCTTACCACTATTATATTTATTAGCTGGTGTCGTTGTTGGTTATGCGGATGGAACAGCTTATATTACATCACTATCTAATTTAATTAAATGGTTTCCAAATCGGAAAGGGCTTATTTCAGGTATATCTGTATCAGCGTATGGAATGGGCAGCTTAATCTTTAGATATATAAACGGAAATCTTATCGATAACCTTGGTGTATCACAAGCATTCTTATATTGGGGTATTATCGTGTTACTTTTAGTATTAATCGGATCGTTCTTCTTACGTGAGGCAATTGTAAGTAATGCTGTAACTGAAACATTACACAATGACTATACTCCGCGTGAAATGATGCGAACGAAACAAGTATATCTGCTATTTTTTATGTTATTCACCTCGTGTATGGGTGGTTTGTATTTAATAAGTATGGTAAAAGATATCGGCGTACAACTCGTTGGACTTAGCGCAGCAACTGCTGCAAACGCCGTTGCTATGATTGCAATCTTTAATACAGTAGGTAGAATCATTCTTGGGACGTTATCAGATAAAATCGGCCGAATGAAAATTGTCTCTGCAACATTTATTATTATAGGATTGTCAGTCTTTACTTTAAGTTTTATTCCGCTAAATTACGGAATCTATTTTGCTTGTGTAGCAAGTGTCGCCTTTTGCTTCGGCGGTAATATAACTATATTCCCAGCTATTGTCGGAGATTTCTTTGGATTAAAAAACCATAGTACAAATTACGGGATTGTCTACCAAGGTTTCGGATTTGGTGCGCTTGCAGGATCATTCATTGGAGCGATACTTGGAGGATTTCAACCAACTTTCATTATAATTGGTGTTTTAAGTATTATTTCCTTCATTATTTCAATATTAATCCGTCCACCAACTGCAGAGAAGACAAAGGAACTAAAACATCTACATCGGAAAGTGGCGTAATACTAAAAAGAGTCCTAATATAGGGCTCTTTTTAGTACAAAACATTTTTTGTGTAGAGAGAATAGAGTTATTTAATTTAAAATGAAATGAGTAGCAGATACTTAGAATATTCATATTGTTTTATAAAGGAACTAACATGTTGCTAAAAACATTTAGAAAATTACAGTTAACCAACTTTGTGATGGAACGTGCACTTCATTCATAGACCATTATTTTCTTATAAGTTTACAATGAAAGTAGTTGGCTTTTATTGATTACAACCATAATTTCTTCTGTTGTGGCATTCGCTACAACAAATATTGATGACATTTTTATACTACTTGTTTTATTTTCACAAGTAAGAACAGAAGTAATTAGGAATGAAGGAAGAGCTGTCCGCGAAAAAGCTACGAGAAAAAAACTTTATATTGTTATTGGACAATATTTAGGATTTAGTATGATTATTTTTCTAAGTATCATTGGGTCTTTAAGCTCTTTTTTTATTCCTGTTTCGTGGATTGGATTATTAGGATTAGTGCCAATTTATATGGGGGTTAAAGGACTATTGTCACTTCGTTCTTATAAAAGTAATGAAGTTATCGATAACGTTACTGTTTCATTATTTAAAGTAGCTTCAATTACATTAGCTAATGGAGCTGACAATATTTCGATTTATATACCAATGTTTGCTAGTCAAACACTTGAAACAAATATCGTTACATTAGTTATCTTTTTTTCCATGATAGCGATATGGTGTTTTATTAGCTACAAATTGATAAAAGCTCCTATACTAGCTAAAGTACTTGAGGAAAACTGTCATATTATTGTTCCAATTGTTCTAATTGGTTTAGGAATGTTCATTCTTTTTCGTAGTGGTACAATTGGACTATTCTCCTAAGGTGTTGAAATAACGGAAGTTTTCATAAAAAAGAATTGAACAACTTTAATATTTTTTTGAGCAATTACATTCATTGAGATTAATTAGATTCTACACAACGTATATAAGTCTTATTACAGATGAAATGTAGTAGGGCTTTTTTTATTTTAGTGAAATGAAACAATTGTATTAGTGATCTACGACTATTATTTAAACAGGACATTAGAATTATGAAGTTGAATAGCTATCGTAAAAGGAGTGTGATACTTAAAATGAAAATAGTACAGCAGTGGGTACAAGAAGATAGTGATTACATAAGAGAGAAAGTAATTGAATACAATCAAAAATATCTCGCAGATGAAGAAAAAACACCTTCAGAAAAGGTTAGTTTCATAGTAAGAGATGAAAAAGAAGAAATCGTAGGCGGGGTAACAGCGATAACTTTTTGGCACCATATACACGTTGACTTTCTATGGGTTTCTGAAGAATATAGGAATGAAGGTTACGGAACCAAGTTAATAAAACTTATTGAAGAATTTGCAATTGAAAAAGAGTGCAGGTTAATCAATTTAGATACTTTTAGTTTTCAGGCACCTGATTTTTATAAGAAGCATGGATATAAAGTAATCGGAGTAAGTGAAGATCATCCGAAAGGACACAATCGATACTATTTAGAAAAAAGGTTATAAAGTATATAGAATTCAAAAATGAATCAATTAGAGCATAAAGAGCGTACATTGAATAATCAATTTCAAAATACGCTCTTTTTTATTTTGTAATGAAGGACTATCGATTATTAACTTTGCTAAGAGCAGATAAATGAAATACTCAATTAACTTTTTTATATTTTAAAACGAATAAATGGTAGAATGTAACAAAGATAGAAAATTCCCATTATTAGAGGTGGACTTAGATGAAAAAAGTAAATGTTACATATGCACTTTTATACGATAAAACAAATGAAAAGATCTTAATGGTAAAAAACAAAGGGGAAAATGGTTCTTATTATACATTACCAGGTGGCGCAGTTAAATTAGGAGAAACGTTAGAAGAAGCAGTAATTCGAGAAGTAAAAGAAGAAACAGGGTTACATATAAATGTAAACGGGATTTGTTCTATCAGCGAAGCCTTTTTTGAGGAAAGAGATCATCATGCAATTTTCTTTAATTTTCTAGGTGAAATAATTGGCGGAGAGACATATATATCAAGGCCAAAAGAAATTGAAGAGATCACTTGGATGGAATTACATATAGCAGCTCCATATTTACGCATACCAGAACATTTACTAGATTTATTACAAAGGAAAGAAACAGTACCGTACTTTTTTAACGGAACAATCGTTCATCAATCTTCATAAAAATATTATCTCATGTAAGGTGGGGAAAACATGGAGTTCATCGTTAATCACAAACAATTTACTCAAGCACTTTCAGAAGTTAACAAAGCGATATCAACAAAATCTTTAATTCCTATATTATCTGGTATAAAAATAACTGCAGATCAATCTGGAATTACTTTAATTGCAAGTAACTCAAATATTTTTATCGAAAAATTCATTCCTGTTTCAATTGAAGACGAAAAGATTGCAACTATTATAAAGGCAGGAACTATTGTTGTACCTGCAAAGTATTTCATTGAAATAATAAAGAAAATGCCAAGTGATATAGCAATAAAAAGTAAGAATGAGCAATTAATTACGATACAATCAGAAGAAATCACATTAAGTTTAAATGGATTTCCTGCAGATGAGTTTCCGAATGTACCGCTTATAGACAATCATGCAGAAATCAAAGTAGAGACAGAGCAATTGATTGAAGTATTTAAACAAACAGTCTTTGCGGTAGCGAAAAATGAATCTAGACCTGTTCTTACTGGGGTGCATATAGAGTTATCTAATAATAAGTTAATTTGTGCTGCAACTGACTCACATAGACTAGCGATACGTGAAACATTGCTTTCCTCAGATGTAAAAGCAAATTGTATTGTACCGAGCGCAACCATTAGTGAACTTCTAAAATTAATGAACAGCAATTCGGAATTCGTATATATCTACCTTTCAGAGAGTCATATTATATTTACGCTCGGAACAACTACATTATATTCAAGACTAATTGAAGGGAAATATCCTAATATTTCCAACCTTATTCCAAATGACTTTAAAACGATTATTAACATAGATAGAAAAAAGATATTACAAGGTGTAGACCGATCAAGTTTATTAGCAAGTGAATGGGCCAATAACAATGTTAACTTAGAAATCATAAACGAATCTACAATTAAAATTTCTTCAAACGCTTCTCAAATTGGGCAAATATCCGAAACGCAACAAATAGATGCGATTCAAGGCGAAAAACAATTAAATATATCTTTCGATGGGCGTTTTATGGTTGATGCTTTAAGAGCAATAAAAGAAGAAACGATTACTTTAAGCTTTGGCGGTTCCATGAAACCGATATTGATTGAAGCAGGAGAGCAATCTGCAGCAGTACATCTTATATCACCAGTAAGAGCTTATTAGGGATAGAGGAAGGAATTACATTATGTACAAGCAGACTTTTGTTTTATGAAATCATAAATTAATACATTATAAGAATGATGTATTAGTATAGCAAACAGTTTACTAATTCCTACATAATATAATTCATAGACAAAGCAGCAATGGTAATCTGAAATACAAAGCAAAATAATAATAACCTAAATATAAAAGCCATAGATTAATCGATATGGGGTGAGTACGATGAAGAAAATAATTGTTTTACTCATTGGTATAGTTTTAATTATTTTTGCTTTTTATCAATACAACAAAAAAGACTATGCAGCTAAAAGTGCTAACTTGTATGTAGAAGACTTTAAAGGGGCAAATGATTCAATAAAAATACAATCTGCTATTAATAAAGCAGCGTCTAGTAAAATAAAAACCGTATTGCTTGATGATAAAAAGTATAAAATCACGTCACCAATCACTGTTAAAAAAGGTGTGAAATTATTATTTGGTTATGGATCACAATTTGTGGTTGAGGGAAACTTTAGAGTTCTAGAACTAGAGAAAAACGCATCCATTGAAGGAGCGTATATAGCTATTGACGATCCTAAATTTAACTCTGAAGTTATTTATTTAGACGGTAAAAATAAGTATTATAACACTTGGAACAAAACACAAATAAAAGATATAAATATTATCAATTGGACGGAAACGAATAAAGGTACCGGAATTTCTTTATACTCTGCTGGAAAAGAAAATGAAATTTCGTTTGTTAACTTCGAAAACATTAAAATTGTAGGAATGGAAACCGGACTAAAATTAGTAGCAAAAAAACCGAGCACCGGACAAGCTTGGATAAATGCCAATCGTTTTATGAACTTTTCTTTAGAAGACTGTGTAAATATGATTTATATGGATAGTCAAGTAACTACGCCAAATGAAATTAGTGGGAATCAATTTACAAATCTTCAAATACAGCCTTCAAATAAAACAAAAAGCATTATACAGGTAAGTGGGCAGCATAATGAATTTCATGGGATGGTATGGGATTTAAATAAAATAAAACATGAAAACGAACTCGTTGAACTGACTGATAAGAGTATGAATACAGTGGTTGAAATGTCCAGTGTACCAGCAAATAGAGTTTTAGATAGTGGGAAATCCAATATAGTGAAATAAGTTTAAATACAGAAAACAGAGCGAATTCTTTATAAAAGGATTCGCTCTGTTTATATTTTAAAATTAAATTTCCTTCCACCAATCTGATGAAGGATAATTTGTAGATTTAAACGTAATAGATTCGCCAATTTGAGGCGTTGTAATTTTAACTCCTAAACGGTTAGCTTCTTTCGTAACACGTTCTATCGGGTCACTCCATTCGTGTAATGCTAACGTAAAAGCACCCCAATGAATCGGAAGAAGTAATTCTCCTTTAACATCAATATGAGCTTGTACCGTTTCTTCAGGCAACATATGAATCGCAGACCACCTCGGATCATATTGCCCGCATTCCATTAATGTAAGATCGAATGGACCGTATTTATCACCAATTTCCTTAAAGTGAGGGGCATAACCGCTATCACCACTAAAGAAAATTTTAGTCTCTTGACCAAGAATAAGCCATGAACACCATAATGAACGATCTCTATCTGTCATACCACGTCCAGAGAAATGCCTTGCAGGTGCACATACTAACTTAATATTATCAAACGTAATTTCGTCCCACCAATTATGCTCACTAATTTTACTAGGCGAAACACCCCATTTAATAAGATATTGTGCAACTCCAGTTGGAACATAAAAGTGCTTTGCGCGATCTTTTAACTGCATAATACTTTTGTAATTCAAATGATCATAGTGATTATGAGAAATGATAATCGCATCAATTTCTTGAAGGTCATCACGTTCTAAAGAAAAAGCACCACTATAGCGTTTACTATTAAACAAAGGAAATGGGGAAGAGGCATCTCCAAACATCGGGTCTAATAACAGTTTTTTACCTTCGATTTTCAAAAGAGAAGCAGAATGGCCAAACCATGTAACACTCTCTAACGATTCATTATCTTTATTTGATAAAACGATAGGCAAATCCTTTATAGGACGCAGCTTTGATTTTATTTTAAAGTAATCCGTCATTAAACTTATAATATCTTTCGGTTTAAAACTCATATCAGTATGAATTTGATTTGTATATTTCTTATTCATTCGTTCTCCTTTTTACGATTAACAATTTACGTATGTTGTTATTGTAGCTATTTGTAGTTTAAACTATATTATTTTACCTTTCATCTAAAATGCCTTGTATTTCATAAATCCGTCAAATTCATTATTTGTATCTATAAAGTACAAATCGCACAGCAGCAGCTAAGACAAATATTAAGTACATGTAAATTGTTTTTATTTAGTAAATTCCTTCTTATACGCAACAAAGAACATACGTTCCGTTGTATGTTATAGAAGAAAATATGTCTCTAATAAAAGAAAGAAAGGAGAGGATGTAAGTGCACATAGAGCGAAAAAAGAAATCAAAATGTAAACTATCAAAATCTGAAATCATGCATTTGTATACTGAAGGGAAGAGCACCTTAGAAATCGCTATGCTTGCTAATGTGTCTGCAAGGTATATTCGTATGGTTTTATCAGACAATAACGTACCAAGGCGCGCTATAGGGAGTTGGAAGAGAAAGTATGACATAACAGAAGATTATTTTAAAACGTGGTCAAACAATATGGCTTATATTTTAGGGTTTATAGCAGCAGATGGTGTTATACAGAAAGAAAATCAATGTGTCAGTATATCTCAAAAAGAAAGTTATATTTTAGAAGGTATAAAAAAAGAACTAAAAACAAACCAGCCACTTTATCAAAACAAAAAAACAGGCGTATATATGCTAAATATTAATAGCAAAACAATAAAAGACGACCTTATGAACATACACGGAATTATGCCATGTAAATCATTTAACATCGAATTTCCTTTTGTACCAGAAGAATATTTGCATCATTTTGTTCGTAGGTATTTTGATGGGGATGGTCATGTTAACTCTCACAAATACTTTGTTAGTTTTGTTGGAGGATCATATAATTTTATGAATTCTTTTAAAGATATCCTTGAGAATAATAAATTCCAATTAAGTTTTGTTGACAAAGAAAAACAATATCGTATTTACCTAAGTGGTAAAAATAATGTTATTAAATTTTCACGGTGGATTTATAAAGATAAAGGTTTACATTTAAAGCGTAAATATAATATTTTTCAACAAAAAGAATAATGTCATGATGATCGACTAATCTACGAGCAAGTTCAATTATAAAAGTAAAATCTACGATGAATTATTAATCGAAATCAAATTAATTATAAATACAGTTTAGTTAATCTAAAAAGCAACTTGTTTAAAATTAATGATTAAACAAGTTGCTTTTATTTTGTTTATTAACGATTATATACAAGAATATAAATTACGAATTCCAAAGCTATCAAATCACATCAATTCAAAAACAATGAACTAATCACTAATAAAGAAAAGGGAAGTGTAAAACATTCAACTAACATATAATAAGTTCATTACTTTTTACTAGTTGACATAATATATATTATAGGCAGTTATAGAAACAAAGCAATATCAGGTATCAAAACCCAAGTAAACTATACTTAATGAGACGAAACGGAGATTTTTAGTGAGATTCACAAGAAATCTTATCTAAACAAATTTCTTCAGTTTTTATCGTTTTTATTTGTTATAAATTCATCACAGCAAATCTTAATCAATAATCACTTAAGATTTAACGAATTAAAAACATTTTTGATTGGTAAGAAATTTTTATACAGAAAAATTATTTCTATACAAAATATAAATTAGTAATTTTATTTTATGTTTTACTTAATGAATTTATTGCTATTTGCACATGTTTTACAACTTTACATTATTTGTTGTTATTTCTGTTATTTAGGCTTGACTTTCATTACACATTGTTTTTTATTCTAGTTAACATAACGCTTATTTTTAACATAAAAAAATCCTCCTCACCTTCAGGAAGATTTTTTGTTTGCTATTATTTTATTTATATCTTCTAGTAACAATCCCAATTGTAAATGACATTGGAAAAATCTAGATTTAACAAATCTTCCTTACGTATAAAGAAATTAGCAACCCCAGAATCGCCCCACATAATATTTAATGAATCGTCTGTATCGATTTGCAGCAATAATATGTCATGTTGCTGGTATTTTTCTTCCCATTCTCTCGGATCTGTCTGTGTGAAAAATGGATAACCACCAATTTTATGTCCTTGATCTTTACATAAATCATCATACAGTTCGCCTAATTCTGTATTATTTTCTTCATCAACAATTTCTTCCCAATCAATGTTATCACTAAAAATCATTTCAAATCGATAATCTCTTGGTGTTACTGGTTGATATGCCAACTCAAACTTTAGTTTTGCTGCTTCGGGTATGATAAAATTCTCTAAATCTAAAGTGTTTAAATAACTAAAATCAGTAATAACCTTATTTAAATCTTCTATAATTGTAGAATGATAAATAATTCGAAAGTCTTTTTGGACTGTTGGATGATCAAAATCTGCTCCAAAAAGATCTTCTTCTGCACTTATGAAAAACTGTAACATTCCATGTTGAGGCATATGTTCAATGTTTGGTATTTCTTCAAGGTTTAACTGCGCAAGTAGCATCATAGGTTGTCCGTTTGAGTCTTTAGGATGCTCTTGATCTATAGGTAAATACGGATATCCACCAAACTTACTTTCAAAAAGCGTTGTCTCTGCTTGCGTTCCAGACACTTTAACATACGGTTTCACACTTTCTTCTAAAATACTACGATACTGTTCTAGTTCTTTCGGAATTTGAAATTGATACGTATTCTTCACTACATTTGCCTCCCTTTAGTAATGAATTGAAAATGCCTAACTTAATTATATAGCAAGCGATAGCTTAATTGAAAATCGTTAAAAATCCATTTTCACCCTCATTTTTTGCGCGCTTGGTGGACAAAGTAGATTATGTTCTAATACCTTTTTATTAATAGTTCGAATTAAATCCGCTGCTTCTGCAGTATTTGTATTTTCTTTTAGCTTTTCTTTTAAATCGTCAATTTCTTTTGAAAGCTCAATCCACCTAGGTAAAACATGATTATTTGCTAAAGTTCTATAAAGTTGCTTTTCAGGATTGTAAGAAAGATCTTTATCAAGATTAAGAGGTTTCCCTTTACCAGGTAAATTATCAAAAGCTCCTTTCTGTTCTGCTTGTTTAACGATAGAACTAATATGATCCTCATACGTATAGGACCAAACTTTCTCATCTTTTACTAAAATCTCTTGTTTTTTTAGTTTTTTATCGAGTTCTTCCTGCTTCATAGATTTTCTCTCCTTTTTATTTTAAAGTGTGGTTTTTATCTATTTCAAAGCTTTCAATCCATCAAACAACTTTTTTCACCCTCACATGCTATCATGACCGTCTTGAAACTCTTCATAAGTGGTTTTGTACCCTTTATCTTTTAAAGCTCTATACAAGTGATTATTGGCCGTTAAAAGAGGTTTATTTTCAAGTTGTCCTGCTAACATATAAAAGTGAAGTTGAGTTGCATTAGAATTTATAGATGAAATTTGATTTTCAATCCAAGGAATATCGTTTTCAAAAGTTAGTTCTTCTAGCTGATTAACATGATCTACAGCAATACATGGCGGTATTCCATTTTCGTAAATTAAATAATTGAGTGTTTTTGCGATTGAAGATTACTTAATGCATGGATTTTTATTAAAGACAATGAAATGTTCTTGAAGATGTGAAGTTTGAGAATAATTATGAGGTAGATCAAGATGTTTTGCCCTTGCTGCAATGTGGCAGTAAGGATATTTAATTTTGATAGAATGATATAAGAGCCTTGCTACACTTTTGTAATAAGACTCTTTAAATGAGTTATTTACTAGAATAATTGTCTATTGCTTGAATAGAAAGTTCCAACGATTTTATTCTTCTTGCTAAAAGCGTTCTTTGAGGACTCCCAAGCTTTGACTTAACGTAAATCTTTTCAATTGATGGAAGCAAACCAATTAGAACATTACGAGCTTCTGCTAAATCTTCCTGAGTATAATGATGAGTTTCTTGCTTCCAAACACTTTCTAACATAGCTAAGCCGATACTAGCTGCTTTGAGTCTTTTTTTCACTAAAGTAGTATTTGATCCTTTTTGAGTCATCTGTGATAAGGCATTTTCAAGTTTACTAATTGTTGACTGTAAAGATTTTATTGATTCTACTTTATCTATATTTGATACGTTTTTCATGTTAATGTTATCCCTTCTACGTTGCTAACTTGTTTTGTTTAATGTTCAATGAAATCCTTAAAAGTTTGATTTCACTCGAAAAATTTTAACATAAATAACTACCTGTATTCGAGTTGGACAATAACTTAAAGCAAAACAGCTATTCCTCTCTCCTCCCCTGTAGCATTCTATTATATGTACTTCTTTCTTCTCATTAGAATTCCTATATAAACTAGTTGTTAATATTGAATGTTTTATGAACAAAAAAACGTACAAGTAATGTAACCTGTACGTTTTCGCTTTTATTCAGTAAGGTAATAAAGTAATAGCTTCCTGGTCTTCTCATAACTTATGAAATGGTACAATTTTATTAGGTACTTCATCAAATAAAAAATCCATTCCGAATAATTCGCGTTTTCGAATCAAATTTCGATAAGATATATAACGGTGATCTGCTACTAGCTCTGTATTTACTTTCTTATTTCTCCCTTTTTGACGTGATAAATAAGTTGCTCCCATACAGGCTCCAGCTGATACGCCGACTACATACGGAAAGAATAAGTTCTTTTCCATGTGTAAATGTCAAGATGATCATGTACATTTTCACTTGTTTAAGCATGTACAAA
>NZ_JBMDKC010000121.1:0-14903 GCF_057809515.1 Bacillus sp. FG16 | reverse complement strand
ATAAAAATTGACGTTTCACGTTGTTTGTTTCGTTTAGTTTTCAAAGTTCAATATCGCGTTTCAGCGACTTTTATAATTTAACATTTATCGTTAAATCTGTCAACAACTTTTTTCTTTCGTTCCTGACGACGCTTATTAATTTACCATATTAATCATTTAATAGTCAACACTTTTTAAAAAAATGCCAAAATAATTTTATCTTGGCATGATATAAAGCTTAATAATCACTAATGCTACCACACCCGGTAGGCCTAATAAACTCGTTATTGCTGCTGTTCCCATGTTAATCGGGATATGAAAATCAAAATATGTCCCTACAACATTTACGATAAAAAGCAATGCTATTCCTAAAGTAACATGAAAAATCACCTTACCTATAAAACGTAATGGCTTAGAGGCAACACCAAAAACAAGAAAAATAAACACTAAAGTAAGAATGCCAACAATAATAATTGTAGAATTCATTTTTTCCTCCTTATAAATGACCTATACATCTATTTGTATGGGACAAGACAATAAAAAAGAACAGTTATCATAAGTGGCATCCCTTTCATATAAAGCAAATAAAGTGAAACTTTAATCAGTGGGGGTGTTCATCCCCACTGATTATTAGTTGAACCAATCGGGCTTTTACGGGCAGTTGATCCCCCGCCTAACTTCTTTGCTTCCGCTAAATTTTGAGGTGGGGGTCTTACTACCCATTAATGCTTGATAAAACAACACCTCAGCATTTAACAAATAAAATAAAAAGGCCTGCTTAGAAAGCAGAACCCTTTACCATTGTTCCATTTTTACAGGACGACGCTTTGCTTCTTTCAACAAGAAGAAATATTTCGCCTCTGCTATTTTCAAAGAACAAATGACATCTTGAGATGGTTCTACACTTTGTTCGACCATCCTCTTCTGACGTAACCACTCATTCTTCACTTTTTCCAAAAGTACAATCAACTTATCGTCATACTCTTTACGCAATTTACCCTTTTTTTGAAAGAACATTTTTGTTTCTCCTCTTATACTTCTCTGCGACCTTCTAACGCTTTCGATAGTGTCACTTCATCTGCATATTCTAAATCTCCACCAACTGGCAGACCATGTGCAATACGAGTTACTTTAATGCCTGTAGGCTTTAAGAGGCGGGAGATATACATCGCTGTAGCTTCCCCTTCAATATTAGGGTTTGTTGCTAATATCACTTCTTGTACCGTTTCATCATGTAGTCGCTTTAAGAGTTGCGGGATATTAATGTCTTCCGGTCCAATTCCCTCCATAGGAGAAATCGCACCACGTAACACATGATATACACCTTGATACTCTTTCATTTTTTCCATCGCGATTACATCTTTCGGTTCTTGTACGACACAAATAACTGATTGATCTCGATGCGAATCATTACAAATATAACAAGGATCACGATCAGTAATATGTCCGCATACAGAACAATACGCTAAATCTCGCTTCGCATTTACAAGTGCTTTCGCGAAACCTAACACATCATCTTCTTTCATATCTAATACGAAAAATGCCAATCGAACCGCTGTTTTCGGTCCGATACCTGGCAACTTCATAAAACTATCGATTAGTTTTGATATTGGTTCTGGATAATGCATATATCAATATCCTCCTAGAACATTCCACCTGGTAAGTTTAAGCCTTTTGTAAATTTACCCATTGTAGAGTTTGAAAGCTCATCAGCCTTTTTAAGTGCATCATTTGTTGCAGCTAACACTAAGTCTTGTAACATTTCGATATCTTCTGGATCTACAACTTCTTCTTTAATCTTCACTTCAAGAATTTGCTTGTGACCATTTGCAATAACTGTAATCATCCCACCACCAGCTGTACCTTCAACTGTTTTTTCACCAAGCTCTTCTTGCGCTTTCGCCATGTCCTTTTGCATCTTTTGCATTTGTTTCATCATATTATTCATATTTCCCATTCCGCCACGCATCATAATTAATTCCTCCTAATTATTATTATTCTTTTATTTCAATGAGTTCTTGTCCTACTAATTTCACTGCCTCTTCTATAAGAGGGTCTTCCTTTTTCTCCTGGCTTTCTTCAGACTCTCCACCTTCACGTTGTAAAAAGTCTTCACGGATTTTACCCCATTCACTTTTTGGAATGGCAATCATATTTAACCTTTTACTTAGCAATTCAAATAAAGCTTGTTCTACTGTATCCATAGCTTCTCGATTTTCGCTCGCCATCTTACAGTGAATCTCATATTGAAATGCCAAAACGTAAGTGTCATCTGAAGCTGCCACTGGTTCGCTATTTTCTAATAAAACAGCAAATGCTACTTTGTTATATGATTTGAGTCTTCCTAACAACTCACCCCATACAGCTTTTAATTGTTCTAAATCTTGACGCTTCGCTTGTTTTAATACTTCATTTACACGTCCGACAGGAATCTTCATACTTCCTGTTCGTACCGGTTTTGGTGTTGCACGTGTCTCTCTTACTTCCTGTTGTACACCAGCTGGCACACCGTTCTTTTTGACTTGCTCTAACTCTTTCTCCAGTTGCTGCATCCTGTTCATAATTGCTTGCAAACGATCTGTACCATTTGCTTGCATCATAAACTGTTGACACAATTGCACCATAACAACTTCTAAGAAAATACGCGGATGATTTGTCCACTTCATTTCCTGTTGTCCTTTACTAAGGGTATGAATAATCTCATAGATCACTTCCGGTTGCATTTCTTCACTCAACTTACGGAATTGATCATCTACAATTACTCGTTCCAACATATGTTCTAGTTGCGGTGAAGTTTGATATAAAAGCATATCACGATAATAGTAAATGAAATCCTCCATAAAACGAACTGGATCTTTCCCTTTACTCATCATTTCATCTATGATTTGCAATGCTCTTGATACATCATTTTCACGTATGCATTCTACTAAATTGCCTAAGTATTGCTGAGAAACAGATCCTGTTACGGCCAATACATCTTCTGTCGTAACAATCTCATCACTATAAGATATAGCCTGATCAATAAGACTAAGCGCGTCACGCATACCACCTTCAGCAGCACGTGCAACAATTTGTAATGCTTCATCTTCCACTTGCGTACCTTCATTTGTCACGACCGTTGATAATCTCTCAACAATATCATTCACTGATATTTTTCGGAATTCAAAACGCTGACAACGTGAAATAATTGTAGGCGGGATCTTATGAGGTTCTGTTGTCGCCAAAATAAAGATAACATGTCCTGGCGGCTCTTCTAAGGTTTTTAAAAGCGCATTGAATGCACCCATAGAAAGCATGTGAACTTCATCAATAATGTATACTTTATATTCTACAGCACTTGGAGCATATTTTACTTTATCTCTAATATCTCGAATTTCATCTACACCGTTATTTGAAGCCGCATCAATTTCTAATACATCTGAAATGGATCCTTGTGTAATTCCTAGACAAGAAGGACATTCATTACAAGGTTCAGCTACCGGAGCATGTTCACAGTTAATTGCTTTTGCAAATACTTTTGCAATTGTCGTTTTTCCTGTTCCCCTCGGACCAGAAAATAAATAAGCATGTGAAACTTTCTCTTGAAGAAGGGCATTTTGCAACGTTTTTGTCACGTGCTTTTGACCGACTACATCTTCGAACTTTTGCGGTCTCCATGTTCGGTATAACGCTTGGTATGACACGAAAATACGGCCTCCCTCAAAGGTTATTATCTCATTTATTATAACCCATTCTGTTTATAGATTCCAAAAGTTATTTTCTATACAAAAAACTCACCTTTATATTAAGGTGAGTTTTGTATACATATATAACTGCCGTGCACCCTCCGTCGATTACGTACCATAAGCGTTACTCAAGCAGTTAGCTCGGTTCAGGCACTCCTGCGGCACACGAGAAGACCCGCTTATTGCTGCTTCCTTCCGGACCTGACAAGGTTCACGGGGTCCCGTTGCGCAGGACCCAAACGTCAACACCACTTACTTAAGGCAGACCTTACAGCAACATAACCTCGAGAGGGGATTCGGCCTCGCTAGAGCGGATTGCGAGTATAGGGCACCGCTACCTCCCCGCTTAGCACGGCAAAGTTAAAACCAATATTCGGTTGCCTTCATTAAAGGCATTATCAGTATAACTTGTTTCTTTATAAAATGCAAATACGTTAGTTCCCCTTGTTTTTCTCTAATTTTTTCATCGCTTTTCTTTTTTTACGAAGCTCTCTAAAAAAGTTTGTTAACAACGTACCGCATTCTTCCTCTAGTACACCAGTTATTACTTCACATTGATGATTGAAACGTTCATCCGTTAAAAGATTCATCAATGTCCCTGCACATCCACCCTTCGGATCACTTGCACCATATACAACTCGCTTCACTCGTGATAAAACAATTCCACCCGCACACATTGGACAAGGTTCTAATGTTACATACAATGTTGCATCTTCTAAGCGCCATGTCCCTAATTTTTTACACGCCTCATCTATCGCTAGCAACTCAGCATGAGCTATTGATCTTTGCTCAGTTTCTCTTAAATTATGGGCAACACTAATTACCTCACCATCTAACACTATAACTGCTCCAATTGGTACTTCCTGTATTTCCTCCGCCTTTTTAGCTTCAGCTATCGCTAATTGCATAAAATAAATATCTTGATCTTGTTCCATAACATAGTCCTTTCATTACAAATAAAGTACACTTATTTCCATTTACTACACAGGGGATAACTTTTACAAATTCAATCCACCCTAAAAGAAAAAGAGAGGGATTACATATGAAAAATACCGCCTTGCTCATTATCGATATGATTAATGATTTTCAATTTTCCCACGGACCCATTCTAGCTCAAAAATGCGAAACTATAACAAACCCTATTTTACAATTAAAGAAAAAAATGAAATCCTTCGGCTATCCTATAATTTACGTTAATGACCATTATCAACTTTGGAGATCTGATATCGACCAACTTATTACTCATTGTACAAATAAATATAGCGAAAATATAATCCATAAGATTGCTCCAAGTTCTGATGATTATATTTTTATTAAACCACATTATTCTGCTTTTTATGAAACACCTTTAAATTCATTATTAGGTTATTTAAAAATAGAAAATCTAATATTAACAGGAGTTGCCGGGAATATATGTATCCTATTTACAGCTAATGATGCTCATATGAGAAATTATACATTGTATGTACCACAGGATTGTATCGCCTCTAACAACGACCAAGATAATATACATGCTTTAAAAATAATGGAAACTACATTGAAAGCAACTATAACATCGTCATCCAAAATAAAATTTAATTAATACATATATCTATTTTTTAACTTTTTATATCAAATTAACCCACTCGCTTCCCTCTTGTGCTACAATAATTCTGTTTTGTGTTTTTAGTAGTTACGGTAAATCACTGATTGAAAGGAGGAAACAGCGTGACCGGAGTACCATTTATTACGGTTGAAGGACCAATTGGTGTTGGAAAAACTTCACTTGCGAAGGAAATTTCAACTCACATGCAACTCCACTTACTAAAAGAGATTGTTGATGAAAATCCCTTTTTAGGAAAGTTCTATGAAGACATCGACGAATGGAGTTTTCAAACAGAGATGTTCTTTCTTTGTAATAGATATAAACAGTTAGAAGATATTAACATAAAGTATTTGAATCAAAGGAAACCAGTAGTAGCGGATTACCATATCTTTAAAAATTTAATTTTTGCATCCCGCACATTAAAAGACTCTCAATATGACAAGTACATGCAAATTTATCGTATCCTTACACAAGATATGCCTGTACCAAACGTCATTGTATATTTAACAGCTAGCCTAGAAACATTGCAAAAACGAATCGCCTTGCGCGGAAGAGAATTTGAAAAAAACATGGATCCAAATTACTTACTACAGCTCACAAAAGATTACGAAACAGCAATGGATGCTTTTAAAAAAGATCATCCAGAGATACCAGTATTGAAATTTAATGGAGACGATATGGATTTTGTAAAAAATCCTGATGATTTAAACGTCATCCTATCTGCCCTTCAAAATACTCTCTTAAAGGAGTCGAAATAATAATGAATTTAAGGCAAAAATATGATATACCCAATGATGCAGTAATCACTATTGCCGGAACGGTAGGTGTGGGTAAATCAACTATGACAACTGCATTAGCTAATGCTTTAGGTTATCGCACATCATTTGAAAAAGTAGATTCCAATCCATATTTGGACAAGTTCTATGCGGATTTCACTCGCTGGAGCTTCCACCTACAAGTGTACTTTTTAGCAGAACGATTTAAGGAACAAAAAAGAATTTTTGAGTACGGTGGCGGTTTTGTTCAAGATCGTTCCATTTACGAAGACACTGGAATTTTTGCAAAGATGCATCATGAAAAAGGTACGATGACGGAAACTGATTATGAAACATACAAAGGTTTATTTGACGCTATGGTCATGACTCCTTACTTCCCTCATCCAGACTTATTAATTTACTTAGAAGGTTCTTTCGATGATATTGTCGATCGCATTCAAGAACGTGGACGCCCAATGGAACAGCAAACACCAATTGAGTACTGGAAAGAAATGCATGGACGTTATGAAAACTGGATTAACAACTTTAATTCATGCCCTGTTTTACGATTAAATATTAATGAATACGATATTTTAAAAGATGGTGATTCAATCGAGCCAATCATTAAAAAAATTGGCCATTTTTTAAAACAAACACGTAAACTTGTAAAATAAAAAACCCGTGCATATGCACGGGTTTTCCTATTAAATTACTTCTTCTTTGTTGGAGCAATAATTTCACTCTCAGGTTTTCCTGCGTTAATACGCTGACGAACAGTACTTGTACTAATATCGTATGCTTCAGCAATCTCTTTAACAGTCATTTCTTTCCCGTTAATCACTGCCGTTAATACTTTACCTGTACGTTTTGGAGCTGCCTCTTTCTTTACAGCTGGTTTTTCAACCTTTTTTGGCGCCTCTACTTTTTTCTCAGCTTGCTTTACATCACAAGTGCAACCACAAAGTTTACGGAATGTATCATCGCTTATAATGCGTGACACATTTGCACCACTGTTTAAAATTCTATTGTTCTTACAGACAGGACATTGTACATAATATAAAGTTTTTCCATCTAAAGGAAACGTTTGTATAATAAGATCCATGTTGACTCCTTTCATATCTATGAAGATAATCATCGGAATATGAGTGTGTAATAAGGACAAAATTGCCTTACACCATACTTTATGATTGGTTTTAAAATAAAAACTCGTTACGTGTTGGTAACGAGTTCTCCAATCTCCACTTATATGCGCTGTTGTCAATTATATCTGGAGGAGGTAGAGGGATTCGAACCCCCGCGCGACTCTCGCCGCCTGTCGGTTTTCAAGACCGATCCCTTCAGCCAGACTTGGGTATACCTCCATATTGACATCAAATATAATATCAAAAGAAAAACAGTTAGTCAACCCTACTAAAATAAATTATGAGGAAAGGAAAATTTTACTTCCCCTCTCCTACATTACAGTACTGACAACGCTCATAATTACCAATCACTCATACCGATGAATGTTTAAATTTACTTAATAACTGTTTTTCCTCCCATATAAGGGCGAAGAACTTCTGGAATTATAATTGTACCATCTTCTTGTTGGTAGTTCTCTAAAATAGCTGCAACCGTACGTCCAATTGCAAGACCAGATCCATTTAATGTATGGACATGTTCTGGTTTTCCGTTTGGCTCACGGCGGAAACGGATATTTGCACGTCTCGCTTGGAAAGCTTCAAAGTTACTACAAGAAGAAATTTCACGATATGTGCCATAGCTTGGAATCCATACTTCAATATCGTATTTCTTCGCTGCTGTAAATCCTAAATCGCCTGTGCACATGCTCATAACGCGATATGGCAACTCTAATAATTGTAACACGCGTTCTGCATCATTTGTTAATTTTTCTAACTCTTCATAAGAATCTTCTGGTTTTACGAACTTTACAAGCTCTACTTTATTGAACTGATGCTGGCGAATTAAACCGCGTGTATCGCGACCAGCTGAACCTGCTTCAGAACGGAAGCAAGAACTAAATGCAGCATATCTTATAGGCAATTGCTCTTTATTTAAAATCTCATCACGATGCATATTCGTTACAGGTACTTCAGCCGTTGGAATTAAGAAATAGTCTTCACTTTCAATACGGAATGCATCTTCTTCAAACTTTGGAAGTTGTCCTGTTCCTGTCATACTTGCACGGTTTACCATATATGGAGGTAATACTTCTTCATATCCATGCTCATCAGTATGAAGATCCAGCATAAAGCTAATTAAAGCACGCTCTAATCTTGCACCAGCACCTTTGTAAAATACGAAGCGGCTTCCTGTTACTTTCCCAGCGCGTTCAAAATCTAAAATTCCTAAATCAGTAGCAAGATCCCAATGTGGCTTTGGTTCAAAAGTAAATTCTTTCACGTCTCCCCAAGTACGCGCTACTACATTATCATCCTCTGTTTCACCGACTGGAGCAGACTCATGAGGGATATTTGGAATAGATAACATTAATCTTTCTAAGTCTTCTTCAACTGTGCGAAGTTCGTTATCAAAATCCTTTACTTTTTCTCCAACCTCACGCATTTCTAAAATTAGAGCTTCTGCATCTTTCTTTTCGCGCTTTAATACAGAGATTTGTTGAGATACTTCATTACGTTTACTTTTTAATTCTTCTGTCTGAACAAGTAGTTCTCTTCTTCTCGTATCCAGTTCTTCAAAACGTCCGAAATCAGTTAGATCTTCACCTCTATACTGTAATTTCGCTTTTACTTCTTCAAAGTTTGTACGTAAAAATTTAATATCAAGCATTATATACTCCTCCTTTTATTTTATAAAACACAAAAAACTCCCGTCCCTATATAAAGGGACGGGAGTTAACCCGCGTTGCCACCCTAGTTGAAAGCATTACCGCTTTCCTCTCAAGTAGAAATAACGGCTCTTCACCGGGAATACTTACTAATCCAAAAGATGTTCCACATTCCATTCCAGGATGGATTCACAAACTGTTTCTATCGATTTCCACCAACCATCGACTCTCTATAAGAAACAACATTTGTTACTATTTCCTATCAACACGCTTATTTTATAAAATTGTTACCATCAATTTACTATAATCTTATACAAGTTGCAAGTTACTTATACAACTTTTTTCATTTTCGCTTCTTTTACCATTTCAACAAAGTATGCTGTTACACGATGATCATCTGTTAATTCCGGATGGAATGAAGCAGCTAAAAACTGATCTTGCCTTACCGCTACCATTCGGTCACCATGCTTAGAAAGCACTTCAACATTATCAGCTACTTCTACAACATACGGCGCACGGATAAATACACCAACGAAGTCTTCACCCACGCCTTCAATTGAAAGCGCAGCTTCAAAACTATCCTTTTGGCGCCCGAACGCATTGCGCTCAACTGTAATATCCATAGCACCAATATGTGCTTCTTCATAGCCAATAAGTGTTTTCGCAAGAAGAATCATCCCTGCACATGTACCAAACATTGGTTTACCAGACTTTGCAAATGTGCGAAGTGGTTCCATGAAAGCATACTTATCAATAAGACGGCGCATTGTTGTACTTTCACCGCCTGGTAAAATAAGACCATCAATCTCTTCAAGTTGCTCTATACGCTTTACAACAACAGCTTCTGCACCACTTGCTTCAACTGATTTTATATGCTCACGAACTGCACCTTGAAGACCTAGTACACCGATTTTCACCATTTTAAAGTTCTCCTTTAATTACCATCCACGCTCTTGCATGCGTTGTTCTGGTAATAACGTTGAAATTTCGATACCCTTCATTGCATTACCTAACCCTTTAGAAAGGCTTGCAATTAGTTCATAATCTTCATAATGAGTCGTTGCTTCAACGATTGCACGTGCAAATCTCTCTGGGTTTTCTGATTTGAAGATACCAGATCCAACAAATACCCCATCAGCACCAAGTTGCATCATTAATGCAGCATCTGCTGGCGTTGCTATACCACCTGCCGCAAAGTTTACAACTGGTAAGCGACCAAGACGTTTAATTTCAAGTAATACTTCGTAAGGAGCACCAGTATTTTTTGCATATGTCATTAACTCATCTTCACGTAGACTCGCAACTTGACGGATTTCTGCATTGACTTGGCGCATATGACGCACTGCCTCTACAATGTTTCCTGTTCCTGGTTCACCTTTTGTACGAAGCATAGATGCACCTTCTGCAATACGACGTGCAGCTTCTCCGATAT
The DNA here is from genome assembly GCF_057809515.1 of Bacillus sp. FG16. Classification (NCBI taxonomy): domain Bacteria; kingdom Bacillati; phylum Bacillota; class Bacilli; order Caryophanales; family Bacillaceae; genus Bacillus; species Bacillus sp. FG16. The sequence goes on along the minus strand of NZ_JBMDKC010000121.1, from coordinate 4,639 downwards.
CACGGCAACCACATACAAATGGAACTGTGTAATCACGTTTATTTAAATGGTATACTTCATCAGCAGGAGTTAATACTTCACTCTCATCGATATAGTCTACCCCTAATGATTCTAATACACGTGCTTCTACAAGGTGACCGATACGGCATTTTGCCATAACCGGAATTGACACTGCACCCATAACTTCTTCAACGATTGTTGGGTCTGCCATACGAGAAACGCCACCTGCTGCACGAATGTCTGCTGGTACACGCTCTAATGCCATAACGGCAACTGCGCCTGCCTCTTCTGCAATTTTTGCTTGTTCAGCGTTAATTACGTCCATAATAACGCCGCCTTTTTGCATTTCTGCCATTCCACGTTTTACACGCTCTGTCCCTGTTACATTTGTCATGTACAAAAACCCCCCTAGGTGAATTGCTTTCCCCCGTTAAAGGCGAAAATTAAGAATACTCTTACATTCTACCACTAACTATCAGATGCTTGTCTACTACTTTTTCATAAAGTCGGTATGAAAAATAGGAATAAAAAAAAAGCCCCTACCATGAGGAGCTTCTAAAACCAACCTTTTACTGTATCAACAGCACTATTCCACATACCACTAAAGAATGAACCAATTCCGCGCATAGCACGAGTAAACCAGTTTGCTTCTTCTACTTCAGATGTTGTTACAAGATCCACTTGCAACGACTTACCAGTTAAAAATCCAGGGTCGTTTGTATCTTTTGGCGTAATTACCATTTGACCAAGCGCAGCTCCCTTTTTAATAGGTGCTTCTTGCCCCTTACTTGATTCTTTTAATTCTGTTTTATAAACATCTTTACTTCCTTTTGGCACTGGAAGTGAAATAGCCTGTTTCGTTTGAACTGCTACATCTTTATCTTTCGCATTTTCTACTCGTACTGTTTCTTGTCCTTTTACTGAAGAACCTTTTTTATACATTTGTTTCACTTCAAAGTTAGCAAATCCATAATCATATAGCTTCTTTGTTTCATCAAAACGTGCTGTATGAGAACTTGTTTTAATAACTACAGAAATAAAACGCATACCGTTTCTTTCAACCGTACCAGTGAAGCAATCTCCAGCTTCTGGAGTTGAGCCTGTTTTCAGACCATCTACGCCATCATATTCTTTAACTAAGCCCTTTAACATCCAGTTCCAGTTTGACATTGCAAACTTCTCTTTTTCTGGACGGAATTCTTTTTTAGGAATTTTTGCTGTATCTAATACTTTTGGATAATCTTTAATTAAATGTTGTGCTAAAGTTGCAACATCCTTTGCAGACATTTTATTTTCTTCATCCGCTGTTGTTCCTTCAGGATGCATTCCCTTTAAATCTTTATTCGTTAAACCTGTAGAATTGACAAATTTATAATTTTTCAATCCTAGTTCTTTCGATTTATCATTCATCATTTTTACGAAATCTACTTCTTTACCTGCAATTGCTTCTGCTAATGCAATCGTTGCACCATTTGCAGAAAAGATTGCCATTGCCTCATATAACTCTTTTACTGTATAAGAGCCACCATTTTCTAATGCAACATTTGATAATGAAGCATCTTGTGAAACCTTATATGCATATTCAGAAACCTTAATTTTCTGGTCCCACTTAAGTTTTCCTTTATCCACTGCTTCGTGAACTAAATATTCACTCATCATCTTTGTCATACTAGCGATGGATAATAATTCCTCTGCATTCTTTTGATATAAAATTTTTCCAGAATTCGCTTCTACTAAAATTGCCGCACCTGCTTCAATGTTTAAAGCGGCTCCTGTTTCAGCTGATGCATTGCTATATGGCATAAAAATGCTACAAGCTAGTGTAAGCACTGTTACCAAAGCAATGAATCTTTTGCAAAACATACCTTTCACTTTTGCTACCCCCAATATCTATGTACTCACATAACCGTTATTCTAACATAATCAAAAAAAAATAGACAGAGATATCAAATCTCTGTCTATTTGTATATAAGACATTATAATGAGTAGTTTGGAGCCTCTTTTGTAATTTGTACGTGATGAGGATGACTTTCACGTAAGCCTGCACCTGACATACGAATGAATTGTGCATTTTCGCGTAAGAATTCTAAATCCTGTGCTCCGCAATATCCCATACCTGCACGTAAGCCACCAACTAATTGGTGAACTGTATCCGCTAAAGGTCCTTTATATGGTACTCGTCCTTCAATACCTTCTGGGACAAGTTTTTTATTTCCTTCTTGGAAGTAACGATCTTTACTTCCTTTTTCCATCGCACCGACAGAACCCATACCACGATACACTTTAAATTGACGACCTTGGTAAATTTCAGTTTCTCCAGGGCTTTCGGCAACACCAGCAAACATACTACCTAGCATAACAACATGTGCTCCTGCTGCTAAAGCTTTAACCATATCACCAGAGTACTTAACACCGCCATCAGCGATAACTGGAATACCGTGTTTACGAGCTTCCGTTGCACAATCATAAACTGCTGTTAATTGTGGTACACCAACACCAGCTACAACGCGTGTTGTACAAATAGAACCTGGTCCAATACCAACTTTAACTACGTTTGCACCAGCTTCAATTAATGCTTTCGTTGCTTCAGCTGTAGCAACATTTCCAGCGATAATATTTAATGATGGATATTTAGCACGAACTTCTTTTACCTTATCAATAACACCTTTAGAATGCCCATGAGCTGTATCAAGTACAATTGCATCTACACTAGCTTTTACTAATGCATCAATACGAAGCATAGCATCAGCTGTTACACCAACTGCTGCTCCAACTAATAAGCGTCCTTGCTTATCCTTAGCAGAGTTTGGGAATTCAATTACTTTTTCAATATCTTTTATTGTAATAAGCCCTTGTAATACACCGTTATTATCAACAAGAGGGAGTTTTTCAATTTTATACTTTTGTAGGATCTTTTCAGCTTCTTCCAGTGTAGTACCAACTGGAGCTGTAATTAACTGTTCTTTTGTCATTACGTCAGAAATTTTGATTGAGTAGTCTTGGATGAAACGCATATCACGGTTTGTAATAATACCAACTAATTTTCGCTCATCTAAATTATTTACAACCGGTACACCTGAGATACGATATTTTCCCATAAGATGTTCTGCATCATATACTTGATGTTCTGGAGTTAAGAAGAAAGGATCTGAAATAACGCCGCTTTCAGAGCGCTTTACTTTATCAACTTGCTCGGCTTGTTGCTCAATAGACATATTCTTATGAATAATTCCTAAACCACCTTGGCGAGCCATTGCAATAGCCATGTCAGCCTCTGTTACTGTATCCATTCCTGCACTAATTAACGGGATGTTTAGCTGTAAGCTTTCAGATAAAACTGTTTTAACACTTACTTCTCTTGGTAATATATCTGACCTAGCTGGTACAAGTAATACATCATCAAAAGTCAAACCTTCTTTAACAAATTTAGATTCCCACATAATTGTTCCCCCTATGATACCAGAAATTATTATTAGTAGCTTATCAATTGGTTAAAATACTGTCAAGGACGTATATATATGTTAGAATTTTTAGACAATAAAAGGAGCGTAATATATGCATCAAACATCTTGTACTTGGCAGCAGTTAAGTTTCTTTTTTTCATCTCAAAACGTACAACGTTATCTTGCCCGTTGTTACGAAAAATCCTCTATTCAGGATGCCGAAAAAAAAAGTTTTGAAAATTGTTATCCCTTTATTTATTACTTAGAACACGGGAAAAATTATTATGAATTATATAAGACAGCTCCATTTTCCATTCAACCAATGTTGTTATTTTATGGAATTAGTCAACTTTTTAAAGCATGCTTACTAACCATTGATCCTAACTATCCTGAATCCACTACTGTTTTAGCTCATGGCGTTACAACTCGCAAACGAAAAAAACAAGGGTATCAATTTTTAGAAGATGAGGTCAAGATACAAAAAAATGGATTGTTTACTCATGTTGCAGAACAACTGTTTCACATGAAACACTTAGAAGCAGAAAAATTTAACATGTTAGAACTAATGGGAAATATTCCAGAATTACAAAATTTATTTCGCTATAGTCAAAAAGGATCAACTTTATATAAAATCGATTCAACAATTAAAAATGAGCTCTCCTTTTCAGTCAACCTACTAGATCGATTACATATGACTAAAGAGAGATTTTCTCGTTACATTGAAACATCTTGTAAGCATTTATCAATGCAATACGTACCTGAGAAAACTAATGAATCGAATTTACTTTTTACGGCGCCCGTTCAGTCATGGAATCCTATATACAGTACTCCTTTATACTATGAACAGCTTACTGATACTTATTATTTACCACTTACGACTGATCCTAGAAATCCTAAGCCAGTATTACCTGAACTCCTCGTTCATTATTTATTGCTCTATAATTTAAGCATGATTTCTAGGTATGAAACAGATTGGTGGTATGACTTACTTGGAAGCTATGGCTCTGAAGATTATCCATTTATTTATCAATTTCTTAATATTTCTGCTCAAAAAATCCCTTACTATATTTCATCATTTTTACTAACAGAACCTAACCTATTTCATGGGAAATAAAAAAAACACAAGTCAAAAGACTTGTGTTTTTAGTTGCTTGGCGACGTCCTACTCTCACAGGGACAAGGTCCCAACTACCATC
>NZ_JBMDKC010000120.1:0-15666 GCF_057809515.1 Bacillus sp. FG16 | reverse complement strand
AAGCAGTATAGACACTTTTATCGATGTTAAAACATTAAACGGAACTTATATACTAAATCAGCAATTTCCACATAATTTTGTCCACCATGTTTCATCGCATCCATTACCGTATCTGTAGGAGCAGATACACCTAAAATACTCATTCTACCGCTCACATTAATTACTCTTTTTAATCCGTACTTAGCATTCAATGAATGACCCATTGATTACAACCCCTTTCGTATCAATCCTTCTTTCAGCAATGCGCTGATCCCCTTCTGAATCAATTAACGTAACCTTCTCATCTTTAACCGTAAATAAAGTTAAGTTTGCAATATCTCCTTCTTGAATACGGCCAAGCTCTGGTTTCTTAAGCCACTCTGCCGCATTTTTCGTAACCGCATCAATCACTTCTTCTAGCGGATAACCTAAGTAAAGGAATTTCGAAAGAACGTGAGCCATACTATACACTGGACCATATATACGATTCTTCCGGTAAATATCCGTACTAATTGTATTAAAGGCAATATCGTGACGCTTCGCCGCTTCTGCTACTTTAAAAGAAAAACTAGCATTACCATGACCAACATCTAAATGTACGCCGCGATTCACTGCATCTAGTAACACAGGTAGTGGTTTGCCTTCTTCATCAAATAAATTATTTTCTTTCCCGTTTAAATAATGTGTAATCACATCATCTTTTTCTAAAAGAGGTACAACTTCCTCAATGCGAGGAGGCGCTGAACCGATATGTACCATAATCGGTAATGATGTTTCGCGAGATAAATCACGTGCAACATGCAGCGGTTCAATTCCACTATCACAAACGACACTTTTACTCATTCTCGCCTTTAACCCAACGATTACATCTTTATACTTTTCTACTGCTTCTATCGCTTTCTCTTTATCTATCCATTCCATATTGGATAATTCATCAATTCGTTTCAAACCGATGCGAGAAATATTTAAAAAGGCAAATAAATTTGTCTTTGCCTGCTCTCTACTTTTTACTAAATCCGCAATACGATCAGCACCGCAACTACCCGCATCAACAATTGTCGTTACTCCTTGCTTAACGCCAATTTCATCTACCTCATCACCATACGGATCAAACTCTGGAAAAGCATGAACGTGCAAATCAATCCAGCCACTCGATACGTAAGTACCTGAGTAATCAAGAACTGTTCCACCCTCGCCAGCACCAGCTTTCGTCACCTGTGCGATTTTATTATTTTCAATTACAATGTCAATCTCTTCCCCGTTCACACGTTTCACATTACGTAGTACGAATCGTTCTGTCATTGTACTTCCACCCTTTTCTATAAGAAGCCATAAGAATACGCTTACATTAAAGTTTCATTTTATATCTCTTTCACATATTTAGAGTAACATGAAAAAAACGAAAAGTAAATATAACGTTATAATGTTTAAAAATACATAAAAAGATGCTCCTCCAAAATGCTAATAGTATAGGAAATTATATCAACGATTTTTTGAATATATCTATCATAACTTACAATATATCAACGATTTTTCAATTATATCTATCATAACTTATAATATATTAACGATTCGACAAAGAATATCGATTTACCGACAAAAAACGTCACTTCCTTTCTTATATAAGAAAAGGCTGTCCCAAATGGCACAGCCTTTTTCTCTATTCCTGAACCGTCACAATAACCCCATCCATATTGTTCCCGGAAATTTCATACTGCTTGTTTGCTGGAACGTTCACTTTCGTATTCTCAGAAACTTTATAATAAGAAACAGTATATTTCTTACCTTCTACTTCAGTTGAAACCTCTTTTTCCTCTTTTAAAAACTCTAAATATTCCTCTAGTGTAAAATTCTTTTTTTGCATAATTGCGCTATGAGGTAGGCCGACATAACGGATATGCCATGGCTCATATTGAATTCCAGTAATGTTACTTTTATTTTTCGGATAACGTAATACAAAGCCATACTTCCATACGTTCTCTTCAATCCATTTTCCTTCAGGCGCTTTCTCCATTTTCTTTTGAGTAGACCCAATGTCCAGTGATAATCCTAAATTATGTTCACTGTATCCTGCTGGAAGTGCATAATCAGATCCCATTTTTTCATATAGCTGTTTTTGCTCTTGGAAATCTCTATAACCACTACTAATCAAAAAATGGTTAACACTTTCTTTGCCAGCCGCATCGACAACGTTCAAAAACTTTTTCACAACATCCTTTGATAAACGAAGATTTCTATCAAATATTACATAGCCTCTCACTAATTCACTATTATGATTTACATTTATAATATCAGACCTAATACTATCTTTTTTTACTGGGTAATCTTTGTTAACTAATAATAGATCCCCTTTGTAAATTTGTTCTTTTGCAACCTCTACCTGCTCCATATTTGCATTCTTTACTGCACTATTTTCTCCATCGATTTTCACATCAATTTCTTTTTGAAATAACGGTGATATATAAACGCCTACACAGATTGTGCATGCAATAAAAAAAGAAATAAATACCCACTTTTTCATTTCTAGTTCCTCCTTAACGTAACTTACGTATAGAATAGAAAAAACTATTAAAATAAAAAGTGGGGTAAAGTTTAAATTTTTATTAAATTATTACGTTCTCGTCTTTTGGCAATCGCACTTCAAACATTGTTCTAACTACATTACTCTCAGCAGAAATCGTACCGTTATGTTGCTCGACAATATTTTTCGCAATAAATAGTCCTAGGCCAGTCCCGCCACGGTTCTCAGTTCTTGCTTTATCACCTGTATAGAACATATCAAAAAGATACGGTAAATCTTCTTCCGGAATGCTATCTCCGTAATTCATAATTTGTACGACAACTTCTCCATTATCAACATATCCATTCATATCAACAAATTGCCCATCGTACCCGTAACGAACGGCATTTGTTAATAAGTTTTCAAATACTCTAGCTAACAATTTTCCATCACCGTGCATCGGTAAATGAGGAGCCACGTTTAATCTAGCTTCTAAATGATGTTTTTCTAATAACGGATACAATTCCTCCTCTAACTGTATAAGCAACTCACTTATATCAATCGGCTTTTTATCCAGCTTTAGCATGCCATAATTCATACGTGTAATTTCAAATAGCTCATCAATTAAACTTTCCAGTCTTTGCGATTTTGTATATGCAATTGTGGAGAAATGTTTAATTTGTTCTTTTGTTAAATTTTCATCTTTAAGAATTAAATCTAAATATCCTAACACGGATGTTAACGGTGTTCTTAAATCATGAGCTAAATTCACAACAAGCTGATCTTTACTACTTTCTGCAAAATCTCCTCTTTCAACAGCTTCTTTTAACTTTTCACTTGCAACATTTATTTCACGCGCGATATTTCCAAACTCATCATTTGATGAAACTTGAACTTTATTCGTAAAGTTACCGTTCGCAAGATGATGAATCCCATTAGAAATTTCATCAAAGTATTTTAAATACGGTTTTGTCAAAAAGAAGAAAAAGATAATAGATAACGGAATAAAGAAAATTAAAAAGAAGTTAATGTCTCCAAATTCCCTTACCATTGACCTAAATTGTGCTAAAGGCTCTTCGTAGCGAACCATCTTTTTATAATACAGCTGCAATCCTTTATAAATTATATAAGTTACAGTTGCTGCAAGCACCATACTTAACGCAAATAAGGCAATCATTTTAAATCGAAAGCTTTTCATCATATTAGCCATTGAAAGTATAACCTACTCCCCACACTGTTTTTATTAATTTATCCTTTCTTTTATCTTCTCCAAGTTTCTTCCGCAAAGTACGAATATGTACCATTACTGTATTTCCACCTTCATAATAATCATCTGCCCATACGTGCTGAAAAATATTTTCCACATTGTATACTTTCTTCGGATGACTTGCTAATAAATATAGAATATCGAACTCTTTCGGCGTTAATTCAATTTGCTCACCATACACATCAACCGTCCTGCGCTCAGGATTAATTACGACTCCGCCTATTTCTAAAGCAGATTTACTCTCCGCTACTTTCGGGTGATTTAACGTAAAAAACCTACGCAGTTGTGCATTTACACGTGCAACTAATTCTATTGGTGTGAAAGGCTTCGTCATATAATCATCCGCACCTAGTACAAGACCTGTCACCTTATCAAAGTCCGAAGTTTTCGCGCTTAAAAAAATAATCGGCATATGATGTTTCGCGCGAATTTGACGCGTCACCTCATAACCATCCATTTTCGGCATCATAATATCTAAAACTACCAAGTCGATTGGCTTCGTTTCAATAATATGAACTGCCTCTTCCCCATCCGCTGCTTTCACAACATGGTACCCTTCTTTTTCTAAATGTATCTCAATTAAGTCAGCAATTTCCGCCTCATCATCAGCTATTAAAATTGAAATGCGCTTCATTTTACTCCCCCTTTTCATTCCATTTTTATACGCTCGATTGTAAACTAGTCTATCCAATTTGTACAATTCAAAAAGGCTACTCGTTAGAGTAACCTTGGTAAATAAAATTATATCAGCGATTTTCCAAATATATCGACCACAACTTGAATTATATCAGCGATTTTTCAATTATATCGACCGTAACTCGAATTATATCAGCGATTATTGAAATATATCGACTTATCGACAATGAACGACAAAATCCTCTCGCTACTTGCGGGTATCCTAATCAAACTTCCATTTACCGTTCAAACACAATCCGCTGCTTCGTGATTTCTTCTAGTCTCCCGCGGTCCACCTCATACTCAGCATCAATACTTTGCGGCACCATTACTTTCCCGCCCTCAAGCATCACTTCCGGTGAAATAATATCCCTCTTCCAATGTCTATTAGAAGCAGATATATCACCAGGAATCGTAAAGTTAGGCAATGAGGCAAGAGCAACATTTTGCGCTCGTGAAATCCCCATCTCTACCATACCGCCGCACCAAACAGGGATATTATGCTCCATGCAATAATTATGGATTTGAATAGATTCTGTTAGTCCACCCACTCGCCCTGGCTTAATGTTCACAATTTGGCAGCTGCCAAGCGTAATCGCAACGCGCGCGTCTTCAAAGCTATGAATACTTTCATCTAAACAAATCGGCGTTTCAATTTTCTTTTGCAACTGTGCATGATCAAGAAAATCGTAATCCGCTAACGGTTGTTCAATCATCATTAATTGGAATTCATCTAGTCGTTTCAGCCTCTCTGTATCCGCTAATGTATACGCTGAATTCGCATCTGCCATTAGCGGGATATGCGGAAACTCTTTACGAATCTCTTTCAATAATTCGTAATCATGTTCTGGCTTTATTTTCACTTTAAAACGCTCGTATCCTTCTTCCGCGTACTTCTCGATTTGTTTTAACATAACCGGCGTTGTATTGATCCCAATTACAACGCCGACTTCAATTTCAGGACTAGTTCCGCCAAGTACTGTCGCTAGCGATTTCTTTTGACGCTTCGCATATAAATCCCAAACAGCCCCCTCTATTCCGGCCTTTGCCATTCGATTTCTTTTTATATGTTGAAATAGACCCTGTACCTCATTCGGATGAGAAATTTCAGCCTTTAATAAGTCAGGTATTAAAAAGTCTTGCAGTATATGCAGCGCTGTCTTCACCGTTTCTTCCGTATACCACGGTTCAGAAAATGCAACGACTTCCCCAAATCCGATGTACCCGTCCGTATCCTCCAATTCAATAACGATACTCTCGCGCTTTTCGTAAGTCCCGTAGCTTGCAGCGAACGGGATTACGAGTGGCATTTCCGTTATATGAAGTGTCGCTTTTTTTATTTCCACCTACATCTCCTCCACTAATTGTCTTAGCTCTCGTCTTAACAATTTTTTCGAAGCGTTACGTGGTAATTCCTCTAAGAAACATGCTTTCTTCGGCACTTTATATTTCGCTAATTTCTCCTCGCAAAAATGAAGAATTTCTTCTTCTGTTACCGCCCCGCTTTTTACAATAAAAGCAGCTGGTACTTGTCCCCATTTATCGTCAGACATACCGACAACACCTGCTTCCGCTATCATCGGATGAGAAAGCAACACTTCTTCAATTTGAGCCGGGTATATATTCTCTCCGCCAGAAATAATTAAATCGCTGCGGCGGTCTAATACGTATAAAAATCCTTCTTCATCTAAATAACCGAGGTCACCAGTATGAAGCCATCCGTTTTGAATTGTCTCACTCGTCGCATCTTCACGGTTAAAATAACCGCCTGTTACGTTCGGCCCTTTTACTACAATTTCACCTTCCGCATGTGGCGGCACTACTACGCCGTCCTTTTCGATGCGAAGTTGGCACTGAAATAGTGGCTTTCCAGCTGATCCTACTTTCGTTAACATGTAATCAGCTGATAACGTACAAATTTGAGACGACGTTTCTGTCATACCGTACGTTTGATACACTGGAATTCCTTTTTCCACACACGTTTCTAATAATGGTTTCGGCGCTGGTCCTCCGCCAAGTAACATGCATCGTAAAGAAGATGGATATGTTCCTTCTCCAAGTCTCTCTAATAAATCAGTTAACATTTTTGATACGACAGAAATAATCGTTACACCTCTCGTTTGAAGTGCTTTATGAATAAAGTCCGCATCATATTTCGGAACGAGTAAAATGCGCATGCCGTACATAATATTTTTCATTAAAAGAGATAGCCCGCCAACGTGGAACATCGGCATACAAGCTAACCAACAATCATCATCACGAAGCCCTAAGTTAAGCGAAGAACCGACTGCGCTTGCCCAATGATTACCGTACGTTAAAATAACGCCTTTCGGTTTCCCTGTTGTCCCAGACGTATAAATAATTGTCATCGCTTCTTCTAAAGAAAATTCCTCTTGTATAGATGCTTCCGCCTTCGGTCCATTCATCACTTCAGCGAATGAATAGACAGGAACATCTTTAGCATCAAAATCTTGATCCGTCACTAAACAAATAACTTTAGCATCATCCATTTGCCAAAGTAGCTCTTCTCTTGAAAGACGCGTATTTAAAAGCACAGCTACTGCACCTACATAAGATAGGGCGTGAATAACTGTAATCATCTCCATACCATTTTTCATCAGAACAGCCACCTTTTGCCCTCGCTTCACTCCAACATACGTAAGGTGTTCACAAACAGATACTACTTTTTCATGTAGCTCCATAAAAGTAACTTTCTCTTCCTCTATTTCAATTGCAGTGCGGTCTGGTGTTAAAAATGCACGCTGCATTAACCAATTTGGCATCGTCTCCATCACTCATTCTCCTTTCATGAAAGAAAGAGACTTGATATGACATCAAGTCTCTTAGTTGTTTTGTTTCCGGTTTGACCTTATCCAGCTACAGCGGCTAGAATGTTCGGTGGCTTCACTTCTTCCTACGAGGCAAAAAGCGCCTCTACGTCAGAAGCTCCATCCCCCTCACATTCTAAGCGAGCCGCTTCCGCTTTTGATCAAGGGAAACGAGGGAATTGACCGAAGTCCGGACTGCGTTTTTCTTTGAACGCGTCACGACCTTCTTTTGCTTCGTCAGTTGTATAGTACAATAACGTTGCATCTCCAGCTAGTTGTTGAATACCAGCTAGACCGTCTGTGTCTGCGTTGAATGCAGCTTTTAGGAAACGAAGTGCCATTGGGCTGTTTGCTAAAATTTCTTGTGCCCATTGTACTGTTTCTGCTTCAAGCTCTTCTAATGGTACTACTGTGTTTACTAAGCCCATATCAAGCGCTTCTTGTGCATTGTATTGACGGCATAGGTACCAAATTTCACGAGCTTTCTTGTGGCCTACCATACGAGCTAGGTAACCAGCTCCGTATCCACCGTCAAAGCTTCCTACTTTAGGACCTGTTTGTCCGAATACAGCGTTGTCTGCAGCGATTGTTAAGTCACATACGATATGAAGTACGTGTCCTCCACCGATTGCATAACCTGCTACCATTGCGATAACTGGTTTAGGAATTGCGCGAATTAGACGTTGTAAGTCTAATACGTTTAGACGTGGGATTTGGTCGTCACCTACATATCCACCATGACCGCGAACCTTTTGGTCGCCGCCAGAACAGAATGCACGTCCACCTTCACCTGTTAAAATGATAACGCCAACATTTGCATCATCACGAGCGTGTGCAAAAGCGTTGATTAACTCCATTACCGTTTTTGGACGAAATGCGTTATGTACTTCAGGACGGTTAATCGAAATCTTTGCGATACCATTGTATGTTGAATAAATAATATCTTCGTAATTGCCTTCTTTTACCCATTCAATAGCCATTACAACTACCTCCTTGTATATTTCTGATCTCATCTATAAGTGTGACTTCCTTCTTGCTAAAAAAAGCATCACTGCATAGTTTTTAGAAATCCCTTTACTATTGTATCAAACTTTTCCGGTTGTTCCACATGAATTGCATGGCCAGCACCATGAATTTTGACAATTTTCGCATCAGACACGCATTTTTCGATGTTTTTTAATATGCGAAAGAACTTTTCATCATATTCTCCGTTCATTAAAAGAACAGGCATTTTCAAGTTGTGTAGCTCATCCCACCATGAAGGCTGAGCCCCTGTTCCCATGCCGCGCAAGCTATTTGCAAGTCCTTTTGGATTGTTAGCAAGCCGTTCTTTTCGCACCGCTTCTTGTGCATTTTTTGCTAAATTTTTTTGCGTTTCAAACAGCGGAATATTTTCCCACATAGAAACAAAACTTTGAACGCCTTCTCGCTCAATTTTATTAGCAAGTCGCTCATCTTTTTCACGACGTTCTTTTCTATCCTCTTCATTTTCGAGCCCAGCTGTACAATTTTCTAATAAAAGAGAATGTACATACTCCGGATATAAACATGCCATCGTAATCGCCAGTCTACCGCCCATCGAATAGCCGAGTATGTGCGCTTTTTCAATATGAAGATAGTCTAGTAGCTCTTTCATTTGCAATGCCACATTTCGGATATCATAATGCGCAACATCTTCAGGACTCTCGGTCTTTCCGTGTCCAACAAGATCTACTACAATAACTTGAAACTGCTCGCTCCATGAAGGGATAAAAGAACGCCACGTTTCCATGCTTCCCGTAAAACCATGAAGAAGTAGAAGTGGTTCCCCGCTCCCGACTACTTCATATTCATACGATACACCTTGCAGCGTTACTTTCATTTTGATTCACCTTGCAAAGATGTAGTAATTACGTCCATCGTTTTTGCCCATAATGTACGGTGCAACGTTAAGTTTTCATCACGGTTTGTACAAATTTCCACAACGTGTAAACCTTTTGCAGTCGTTCCTTTTTGTACCTCTTCTCGGAAGTTTTCCCAACCATTTACACGGCTAAATGAACCACCGTACATTTTGACAACATGCTCATAATCAAGGCCAATTGGTGTTCCAAATAATGATTCGAAATGTTCCTTTTTCTCATATTGCGGTAAGAATGAGAAAATCCCTCCGCCGTCATTATTTACAACGACAATTGTTATGTTTAATTCATGTAATTTCGCTGCTAACAGTCCATTTAAATCATGATAAAACGATAAATCACCGATAACTAATACGAGCGGATTACAAATAATACTCGCTCCTAAAGCTGTCGAAATAATTCCATCAATACCATTTACACCACGATTTGCCATCACTTGAATGTTTTTATCCGATTTGAAGAAGAATGAATCTGTATCACGAATTGGCATACTATTGCTCGCAAATAATGTTGCTCCTTCTGGTAATACGCGTACAATATCCGTAATAACCTTTCCTTCAAATGCAGTATCATATGTTTCTATTTCACGAAGCGTTTCCTTCGTTTTTTCGTTTATATGTTGCCACATTACGAACCAATCATTCTTTTTCATAACTGGCATTTTTTCTATTACTGCCTTGCAGAATTCAATGTCACTTGCTTGCACAACTTCTGTCGCAACAAGAGCTGGATCTCTCCATTGTCCTGATTCATCGACAACGATATGAACTGCTTTCGTTTGTTTTTTTATGAACTGCGTTAATGATTTAGAAACAGGCATACCACCAAAGCGAATTAAAACGTCCGGTTTCCACGTTTCTTTTAACTGTTCATTTCGTAAAAATGTATCGTAACAGTCAATTACCATCGTTTTATCGTGGTGTCCGCTACGAATATTAGAAAGTGGGTCTGCTAATATAGGATAGCCAGTTTTTTCAGCTAGTTCTGTGGCAAACATTGCAATTTCCGAATGACTATCATCACCACAAATAATAAGCCCCTTTTCCATATGTGAAAGGCGCCCTACAAGAGAATCTACATATTCACTCGGCATCGTCACGTTTCCTTGCTGAACTACTCCTGTATATTCACTACGTCCTTTATCCCATAAGCTTTCTAGTGAGAAATCAGGGATAAGTGGTTCGCGAACTGGAAAATTAAGGTGAACAGGACCCTGCGGCGCTAAACAAGCACTTGCTACTATGCGCTGCGTCGTCATACGAGCGTAATGATACATCATTTCACTCGCTTCTGGCAGTGCCATCTCTGTAAATTGCTTCACAAAAGTACCGTATAAATTAAATTGATTCATTGCTTGTGGTGCACCTACATCTCTTAATTCATGCGGTCTATCCGCTGTTAAGACGATAAGCGGGACCCTTGAATGAAAAGCTTCACATACAGCTGGATAGTAATTAGCTGCTGCTGTTCCTGACGTACACAATAATGCTACTGGGCGTTTCTTCGCTTTCGCAATACCGAGCGCGAAAAATCCTGCTGATCTTTCATCTACATGTAAATATGTGTTCATTCCTTCATGTTGTTCCATTAGTAAAGCAATCGGCGTTGACCGTGAGCCTGGACTAATGACAACATCACATACATCTAGACGCGTCAGTTCATCCACGAACGCGCCTAAATAATATGATAATGCTTCTATATGATTGTTCATTTCATTAATTCCTCCAAAGCACCAAGCATCGGTCTAAACTTCAAACTTGTTTCTTCATATTCAAGCTGCGGGATTGAATCAATTACAATACCACAACCGGCAAATAAGGATGCTTTCTCGCCGTTTAATAATCCGCAGCGCAGTGCAACCGCAAATTCACCATTTCCTTCATCATCTATCCAGCCAATCGGTGCACCATACAATCCTCTGTCTAACAATTCAACATCACGAATCAGTTTCATCGCTGCCAAACGAGGTGTCCCGCCAAGAGCTGGTGTTGGATGTAATTCTTCTACCATTGTTAAAAGACTCGCATCGCCTTTTGCTTCTACAGGCGTATATAAGTGAATTAAGTTTTTCGTTGTTAATAAGCCTGGGCTTTCCGGAATATTAACGTATTCGCAATGTTCATTTAGTACGGAGCGAATCATGTTAACAACATAACCATGTTCAGCTAAATTCTTTTCATCATGAAGAAGCTCATTACTATTTCGTTCACTGTCTTCTATAGAATGACCATGACCGATTGAACCAGCAAGACACATCGATGTAAATTTTTCATCCTCTTTGCGAATTAATCGTTCTGGTGTCGCTCCTAAGAAGCATGCTCCTTTATAATCAAAAGAAAATACGTAACAATCTGGTTGACCAATGCGAAGTGCTTCTAAAACAAGAGCGGAATCAATAGAATGATTCATCTCTACTTTTAGTTCTCTCGCCAATACAACCTTCTGTACGTTACCCTGCTTCATCTCATCTTGTACTTTTTCAATTGCTTTCATCCAGCCTTTCGGATCCACTTCTACTTTAGAAATAACAGTTAATTTCGATCCGTTTAGCGCACATTTACTCTCTCCCAAAATTTTCTCTTCTAAAGAAATCATTTCGTTATAAAGAGTTTCTGCACAATCTGTTGCTGAAACAAATGTATTCATCGTTAACCATGCTTTTTCATTTTTTACAGTTAATAAAAATGCTGGTAGTGAAAATGTCGTATCCTTAAATTCTTTCCATAGGTCCGTTTTCTCTTTTTCTGGATCAAATGAAAAACCACCAAATAAAAGCGGACCCGTTCCAAATTCATATTCATCTCTTTGGAGAAATGCATTCTCTTTTACTTTCTCCCACTCGTCACGAGCAGTTTGAAAGCGCTTATGAGAAGAATTTGCTATAGTGAAAACAGAGCCAATTCCTGCCAATATTACATGCTGAGCCGGGTCTGCAAAATAACATCTATTTTCGAATGAAATCCTCTTTCCTGCTGCATAGAACAGAAGCGGATCCACCCAGTCTATTTGTTTTACAAAACTAACTAATGTTTTTTCGTTAGTTGCACGCTTTATGGCTGCAATAAGAACTTCTTGCAAGCCTTTTTGTTTCGTTTGAATCACAATTGTCTCCCCCCTATGGGCGAAAAATAGTCATAATTACGCTTGATTTTAAGATACACCTCAAACGAAAGGCCTGTCAACGTTTAGCATTTCTGAGAAATTCACCTTCTCTTCCTAGAAAATAAACGTTGACACTAAATGATGCTTTTTCTACACTTAGTTTTGTACAATATGTGACCAAAGGAGGATTCAACATGGAAATGAACGTCAAAACGAATTCCTCTCCTACGGCGCCAAAGCCAAGTAAGCAAACAGGCTGGCGCATCTGGTGGAGTTTACTACGTCCCCATACATTAACAGCCGCTTTCGTTCCTGTTTTCATCGGAACAGCATATTCGATGCAGGTCGGAGGTATAAATCAAATACATCTTCCTCTTTTCCTTATGATGCTTCTTGCTTGTCTTCTCATTCAAGCAGCAACAAACATGTTTAATGAATACTTTGATTATAAAAGAGGACTCGATCACGAAGGTTCAGTTGGTATTGGTGGCGCTATCGTTCGCGATGGCATTCAGCCAAAAACAGTGCTTAACTTAGCATTTGGATTTTTCGGCATCGCAATACTATTAGGTGTTTATATTTGTATAAATTCTAGCTGGTGGCTTGCTGCAATCGGTCTTGTTTGTATGGCCGTTGCTTACCTTTATACAGGTGGCCCACTTCCAATTGCATATACACCATTTGGAGAATTGACAGCCGGATTATTTATGGGTGTCATTATTATTGGGATTTCATTCTTTATTCAAACTGGCACTGTAACATCAGAGGTCATTTTACTATCTATTCCAAGCTCCATTTTAATTGGTGCCATTTTACTAGCTAATAATATTCGTGACTTGGATGGCGATAAAGAAAACGGTCGTAAAACGTTAGCAATTCTCGTTGGACGGGAAAGAGCTGTTGGTGTACTTGCTTCGATGTTCATCGTTTCCTACATTTGGACAATTGCTTTAATTATCGTGGGCATCGTATCACCATGGATGCTTATCGTATTTTTAAGTGCACCGAAAGCATTTAAAGCGACAAAAGGCTTTATCGGCAAAAGCATTCCAATGGAAATGGTACCTGCGATGATTGCAACAGCAAAAACAAATACAATCTTCGGTTTCCTAATGGGAATCGGATTATTACTTGGATACTTTCTATAAAAGGAGCTGCTTATGCGGCTCCTTTTTCATATCTGAAATTCATCTCATAATTCCTACTCTCAACGCTCATACTATGTAAAGAAACTGAATTGTAGGAAGGTGGACGACTATGTTAACTCCACAACAAATAGGTCAATTTAAATCCATTTTAGAAAAACAAAAACAAGAACTGGAACAAACGATACAGACTCATGAAAATACAGATCGTGCTTCTGAACGTGATTCAGTAGGAGAACTGTCTAGCTATGACAACCATCCAGGTGATATGGCTACAGAATTATACGAACGAGAAAAGGATTTTGGACTCATCGAATTTTGGCATAAACAACTAGATGATACAAAACATGCTCTGCAAAAAATTGAAGCTGGTACGTACGGCATTTGTGAAGTATCTGGCGTGGAGATTCCATTCGAAAGATTAGAAGCAATGCCTACTGCTACAACATGCGTTCAGCACGCGACAAATAAATTAAATATGGATACGCGTCCAGTTGAAGAAGAAGTATTGTCCCCTTCTTTCCATAAGCACGATGAAGACTATTCTGTCGAGTATGACGCGGAAGATGCATGGCAAGACGTCGCAAATTACGGAACGTCTGAAACACCGTCTGATTTAGAAAGACAAGATTCAAAAAACTATAATGGCATGTATATAAATAGCGAGGAAAATGTGGGATACGTAGAGGATTTCGAAAACTTCATCGGCACGGATATGTACGGGAAAAATCCACAAGTTTTCGCCACAGAGGAACATGAAGAATATGAACAAATGCTTGATGACTTTGAAGAGCGTACCTTTAAGGGCGAATTATCTTCAAATGAATCTAGTTCCAAAGAATAAAAAAAAGCATTCCGAAAATCGGAATGCTTTTTATCGCTAGCTAATTAGTTTTTTGTAACGTTAGCTGCTTGTGGTCCGCGGTTTCCTTCAACGATTTCGAAAGAAACTTCTTGACCTTCTTCTAAAGTTTTGAAGCCGTCGCCTTGGATAGCTGAGAAATGTACGAATACGTCTTCTCCGCCTTCAACTTCGATGAAGCCAAAACCTTTTTCGCCGTTAAACCATTTAACTTTACCTATTTGCATGTCATGTACCTCCTAAATAAAAATGAAACTATGAATCCACATGAAAAGGTGGATATAAAGGACATGAATGTATAACAAGCTTACAGCCTTTAATACAACGTGCTTTATTTCCGTACCACATTATGTAGCTCAATAGTGCTTTCACTATATCATGCTATATCGAAAACGTCAAATGAGAACACTTTCATTACATCATTTTTTATAATCCTAGTATAACCTTAAATTTTCATTCTATTTTTATTCAAAAATTAACAAAAATACAGTACTCTAATTCTTTTAACTTCTGTACAATATAATTACTACATATTTATGAGGTGAAAAAATGCAAGCACATGAAATCGAGTATAAGTTATATGGCGATGATATGCAGTTTGTTGAAATTGAATTAGATCCAAAAGAAAGCGTTATCGCAGAAGCTGGCGCAATGATGATGATGGAAGATTACATTGAAATGGAAACAATCTTTGGTGACGGTTCTGGCCCATCTAACGGTTTATTCGGCAAATTAATGGGCGCTGGTAAACGTCTCGTTACAGGCGAAAGTATGTTTATGACTGTATTTACAAATACAGGTCACGGCAAACGCCACGTCTCATTTGCTGCTCCTTATCCTGGTAAAATTATTCCTGTAGATTTAACAGAATATCAAGGAAAAATAGTTTGTCAAAAAGATGCCTTTCTTTGTGCCGCAAAAGGGGTTTCTATCGGAATTGAATTTACGAAAAAAATAGGAACTGGTTTCTTCGGCGGTGAAGGTTTTATCATGCAGAAACTTGAAGGTGACGGCCTTGCTTTCATGCACGCAGGCGGAACTGTATATAAACGTGAATTAAAACCTGGTGAGAAACTTCGCATTGATACAGGTTGTCTCGTTGCCATGACAAAAGATATTAACTATGATATCGAGTTCGTTGGAAAAGTAAAAACAGCTCTATTTGGCGGTGAGGGTTTATTCTTCGCAACATTAGAAGGTCCTGGAACAGTTTGGATTCAGTCCTTAACACTTAGCCGATTAGCAGCACGCCTTACAAGCCCAGCAGCGCAAAGTACTGGTGAAGGTAGTGTATTAGGTGGACTTGGTCGTTTATTGGATGGGAAAGAGTAAAAAGGGCCCTTATGCGGGCATTGAAGTGAACCCTGAAAACGGGACACCTATCAAAACACCTAAACCACTTGTTCC
>NZ_JBMDKC010000012.1:0-82791 GCF_057809515.1 Bacillus sp. FG16 | reverse complement strand
ATGCATTTCTTAAATATAAAGCGATGCAATTTCATCATTATTTAATTGAAGCTAAAAGTTTTTTACGTCAAACAATTGAAATATTAGAAAGAGAGAAAAAGAAAAAATCAGAAGAATTTCAAGCCGTAAAAACGATTATACAAACAATTGAGCGTAATGGATCAGTAACCGATAGAGAGAAGCAAAAATATAAAAATATACATTTACTAAAAGAAGCTGATTTACGAAAGAGCTCAATGAAAATACAAGAATATAAAATATTGGCGCATATTGTTCATGAAAATGTACAATACTTTCAAATATTAATGCACTCCTCGTTTTGGAGGGAAGTTACTGAAACGAGTAACATGAACTTACATGATTTACCGATACCACATCAACAATTACTACATCATTTAGAAGTACTCCCGCAATATACGGATCAATCTCCATCGTTATTATTTGTTAATAAGCCAACGTTTTTAGTGTATGAATATTACGCTTTTTTTATCGTTATTTCAATTTTAGAGCAAATTGGTTTTGAGGCTAGAAATTCCATTCGTGAACAAATACAAGAACATTTTTATGTAGATGGATTACAAGATGGAACGACAGTAGTTTTACAACGAGATGATATAAAGGTGCATGTCGCATTTAATGACTTAATTGAAACACATCCTCTTATTGCATTAAGTAAAGGGAGTAATTTTTACAATGGTGAGGATACGAAGAAGCCAGATATTCGCTTAGACTGTTATGTAAAAGAAGATGGGAAATACGTATATAAATCTTCTATTATTATTGAAGTGAAGTATAGTCCAATGTACAATATTTTTCAGCACGTCGGAAATACGAAAGCAACTGAGCAAATGTATAAGTATTGGTCTATAAAGTATGTAGAAGAACAGGATGGAAAGCGAGTCTATTATCGAAGGTCAATTTATGAAGTCATTTGTGTATATCCAGGAAGCCATATGCATAGTAAAAAAATTGAGTCTGGATGCGGTGTTTTCTTGCAGTTATATCCATATAAGACGAAACAAGGGGAAGAGAAATTAGCTGGAAAACATGGGATGGTACAAATTTTTGAAAAGTGGTTAAAAAGCATTGAGAAGTAAAAGAAATCCTTTTTCATAAAGGATTTTTTTAGATTAAGAAGAATTATATGCTGTATGGAAAGAAACATATTGTAATTTAGATTTGAAAAGTGATACAAATGTGTTATTAAAAGGAATGTGAGCGTGGGATAAAAGTCGATTAAATTGGAATCTAATTCATTTTGCAGAATATAATAAGTCATAAATATTTTTAGTTGCATACGAAGATTTGTTCTTATATGATAGATAGTGAAAGCGTTATCAAAAACAGAGCGACGATGGGAAAGGCGGTTAAATATGTTCCAGCGTGTTCAAACAAAGGAAGAACATTTTGGGTTCGAGCAACTATGGGGAGATTTTTGTGAAGAAAGAAACTTAATGTTCGTAGAACGTAATTTAAATCCATCACGATTTTTATTAATAGAAGATGAACATCCTATTGGTACAGTAGAATGTATTAAGTATACGGTACCTGAACAATCAAATTCTGAGTTTTTCTATCCGTTTTCTAAAAATGATTTAGTAAAAGATTTGAAGAATGTGTATGAAATAGGCAAGTTAAGTATTTCGAAAACGTCTCGTGGGAGAGGACATTTTAAAAGGCTAACAGCTATTTTATTTATACATGCGTTAGAAACAAAAGCTGAATGGTACATTGCAGCAGTAACAAAAAGAATGTATATGTATTTACTTACACTCGGTTTTCCAATTGAACCGATAGATAATCCATTTCAGTTTCATGATACTTTACAAGGTGTACCAGTAAGAATTCATGCTCGAAAAGGGGTTACGCATTTATATTCTTTAAAAGAATTTCGTGATGTGATTCAAGGGAATGCTCATGCACAGGCATTAATTGCAGAATACAGTAAAAATATTATGTTAACAAAATAAAACGAAGTGAATATGTATAATAAAGAGAATAATATTTTTATAGGATATAACTCTTCATTAAAAAAGACCCTTATTATTTTAATAAGGGTCTAAAAATTATAATCCAAATATACTAAAAATCATTTTGCGGCGCTTAGGTTTCTTTTCTCGTTCGTAGGTTGGTTTTGAATCAGGAGTAATATAAATGGGTTCTTCTTTCGTTAGGGCAGCTTCTAACTTTTGAATTCGCTCTAACATTTCCTCCATTTCACGACGGTGTTGTAAAAGTTGGTACGTGACGACATCATTTGCCTTATCTTGCATTTGTTCTTCCATTCGATCGAGTCTTCTCGTAATAGTGTTTAATTGATCAGCTAATTGTTCAAAATCATTCGATGATATGTTTTGAACAATTGTATTGACTTGAGTTTTTAATTCTTCAACCTCATTTGAGGAAGTCTTTTGAGTAGGTTGAGGATTTTGAGACTGCTCTATTTGAAATAGATGGTGTTCTAACATTTGATCGACATCATCTTGTGTGAAAATAAAGTGACCATATTTATTTTTTTCTATCGTAAGATTTAATTGTTGCGCGATCCGGACAACAGCCTTTGGGCTAACACCTAATTTTTTTGCGATAAATGGTGTTTTATATTCCAAAATAATCCCTCCTATATATATCCTGTTGAATGATTTCGAGCTATGAAGTAAGTTCCCTTCTAGTGCGACAAAAGAAGTGTGGAATCGGCAAAGAAAGTGTTTTTTCACGAAATTGAGTTAAGAAGAATAGTTTGTTTAAATAAAAATATTTTATCGTAACATTTAGAATAATTTGACTAGTGTAAATGAATTAGATTATCATAATGATAAATATCTTTTTTATGTATGCATATAATATATAAAAAGGTGGTTGCTAATGTAGAATTTTGTTAGAGTATTAGAATGCTTACTTCACTTGAATAAAATTAAGTAGGAGGTGGCTTCCTTGCTTACAATGTAAGTAAGGAAAAGTATTTGGACATATATAGTATAAGTATAGTGATTGTTTTAATTGCCTTAACGGCATTTTTCGTTGCAGCAGAATTTGCAATTGTTAAAGTGAGAAGTTCACGAATTGACTATTTAATTGCAGAAGGAAATAATCGTGCAACATCGGTCAAAACAGTCATTACAAACTTAGACGAATATTTATCTGCTTGTCAGCTAGGAATTACTGTTACAGCTTTAGGAATTGGGTGGTTTGGTAAACCTGCGTTAAAGCAAATGTTTGATACGCTTTTTGCAAATTGGAATATCTCTACTCAACTAGCAGACATTTTTGCTGTAACTTTAGTATTTTTGTTAATTACTTTTTTACATGTTGTAATAGGGGAATTGGCCCCAAAAACATTTGCAATTCAAAAATCTGAACAAGTGAGTTTGCTTGTTTCTAAGCCGTTAATTTTCTTTTATCGTATTGCATTCCCATTCATTTGGCTATTAAATGGTTCAGCTCGAATCATTACGAAGCTGCTAGGGCTGAAACCGCCGAAGGGGCATGATGAGGTTCATTCAGAAGAAGAATTACGGTTGTTAGTTTCAGAAAGTTATAAAAATGGTGAGATTAATCAATCTGAATATAAATATGTAAATAAAATTTTTGAATTTGATGATCGGATTGCAAAAGAAATAATGGTACCTCGAACTGAAATGAATATTATAAGTAAAGAAATGCCCGCTGAAGAAGCTTTGCAAAAAATGTCTCGCGAAAAATATACAAGGTATCCAGTTGTTGATGGCGACAAAGACCACGTAATAGGTTTTGTGAATTTTAAAGATATTTTTACTGAGTTTGTACAACATAAAGCTGTTAATAAGAATACAGTAGAGCAATATATGAGACCAATTATTTTAGTTATCGATTCTATTCCAATTCATGATTTGTTTTTAAAAATGCAAAAAGAAAGAACACATATTGCTATATTGATAGATGAATATGGTGGGACATCTGGACTTGTTACTGTTGAAGATATTTTGGAAGAAATTGTTGGAGATATTCAGGATGAGTTTGATACGGATGAGCAGCCAGAAATTCAACAAGTTAGTGAAACGAAGACGATACTAGAGGGAAAAGTACTTGTTAGTGAAGTGAATACGTTATTTGGTTTAGGGATTGATGATGATGGTGTTGATACAATCGGTGGTTGGATTTTAACGAAGAATATAGAGATTGCTGAAGAGGATTTCATTGAAATTGAAAATTATAAGTTTTGTGTGAAAGAATTAGATGGACATTATATAAAAAGATTAGAAGTTACAAAGATAGTAGAATCGATTGTTATTTTAGAAGATGAAAAACAAATTTCGTTACAAGAGCAAATTAGCTCGTAAACTCTGCTATATAGCAGAGTTTTTTTGAGCATAATGTTTTTTGAGGAATAGGGGCTATGATACAATGACATAAGTCAGACCTTTCACTAGGTGAAGTATTGTTGTATACATATATTTGGAAGGAGAAGAAGTATGAAAAAGCATTTATATATAAACGGAGATTGGAAATCTGTAAACACGTATAAACCATTATACGCACCATATTCTGAAGAAACATTAGCAGAAATTGCACAAGGAACGGAAGAAGATGTAAAAGAGGCTGTTACTGCTGCAAAAAATGCAATGACAAAAATGAATAAATTATCTGCATATGATCGAGCGACTATTTTAGAGAAGGTTGCACAAAAAATGGATGAAAGAAGAGAAGAATTTGCAGAGATTATTGCAAAAGAAGCTGCAAAACCAATACGTGCTGCAAGGGGAGAAGTAGATCGTACTGTTCAAACGTACAAATTTGCAGCTGAAGAAGCGAAGCGTATATATGGTGAGACATTGCCATTAGACGCCGCACCTGGTGCGGATGGGCGTATTGCATATACAATCCGAAAGCCGATTGGGGTTATAGGGGCTATTACCCCATTTAATTTCCCATTAAATTTAGTTGCGCATAAAGTTGGACCTGCAATTGCTGCCGGAAATACAGTTGTATTAAAGCCAGCTGATCAAACGCCATTATCATCTTATGCATTAGTTGAGTTATTTGAAGAGGCAGGATTGCCAAATGGAGCTTTAAATATCATTTCTGGCCCTGGCGCCACGGTTGGTGAGGCAATCGTCAAAAATGATTACGTTGCTTCTATTACTTTTACCGGAAGTCCAAAAGTTGGAATCGGAATAAAACAAAAGGCTGGGCTAAAACGAGTTACGTTAGAACTAGGCTCAAATGCTGCTGTTATTATTGATGAAGATGTAGAGTTAACAGATGAAATAATTGAACGTGTAAAATGGGGAGCATTTGTTAATAATGGGCAAGTTTGTATTTCCGTACAACGTGTTTTTGTACATGAAACGAAAATGCATGAATTTCTCTCGAAGCTAAAGAAAGTGATGGAATCAGTTGTTGTTGGTGATCCACTGCTTGAGGAAACGGATGTATCAGCTTTAATTTCAAAAAAAGATGTAGAGCGAATTGATATGTGGGTTCAAGAAGCAATCAAGGAAGGAGCAACTGTTTTATGCGGTGGTAAGAAGCGGGATGCAAGAATTTTTGAACCGACTGTATTAACAAATGTTCCAGATCATGTATCTGTGCAGTGCCAAGAAGTATTTGGTCCACTCATGACAGTAAATACATTTAAAGAATTTGATGAAGCGATTGAGCAAGTAAATAATTCGCGTTACGGCTTACAGGCAGGAGTATTTACAAATAATTTATTTAAAGCAATGCGTGCAATTGATGAGCTAGAGGTTGGTGGTGTCATGATTAATGATATTCCAACGTTCAGAGTAGATCATATGCCTTATGGTGGTGTAAAAGAAAGTGGCACGGGGCGCGAAGGAATTAAATATGCAATAGAAGAAATGACAGAAATGAAATTAGTATGTATTAAAAAATAAAGCATATAGAACTTAAACATTGCACTAAAAAACGAGTAGGAAAATGTTTACGATTCCATACTCGTTTTTTTAGTGTTTTTTACGTTTCTAGTTACTATTTAATTAAGTGTACCTTTTACTTCATTTCTTGTTTAAAAATAGTATCTTCTACATAAATATGCTCTTTATCTACAGCGGTGCTATGAGATAGTACTAAACCAATTGGTGTTTCTGTTCCTTTATTTTGTACAATTGTAAAGGGAACATTTTTTTCATTTGCTAATTTAATGTATTTTGATAAATGTGAGTAAGCAATGCCACCATTTAGGAATATTTGTAATGATTGAGAAGGGCGCATACTACTTGCCACTTCAGAATATACATTACTTTGCATTACTTGACCGATTGTTAAAGCGATTTCTACACGCTCACGTAATGTAGTTAAATACATATTACGTTCTTCTGGTTTGTTTTGCTTTTGGCCGTAAATGCCTTCTTGGAGATAATCTTCCACATTTTTATTTACCATATTTTTCACACCTTTCATTTTCTATTGTACGCAAGAATTAAAAATGATGCAAAAAAAGTCATTTTGACTACGGAAATAATGAAAATATGTGAAGGAAAAAGGGTATGTGAATACAATTAGTTAAATAAGAAAGAAAAAATTAATTTTATCAACAGAAATTAACAAAATGTGACAAAAATCTATTAACGAATCGTATTTTTTGTGTTAATATTCAAAATATAAAGGGTATTCGTCGTATGGAAATGGAGGGAATGGAGGTTTTTCCAATCGATAAGGATATTAAAGAAATATTTTGTTCACACTTGAAAAACAATAGGCACCAATTCGTAGAGAACTGGAAAAACAAAATGATAATTTCCGAAAAAGATCCATTTAAACTAGAAGTAGTTCAAAATGGAGAGGATTTACTAGAGTTAATTATCGAACTTACTATGGAAGATAAAGATATAACTTATCTTCAACCGTTATGCGAGAAAATTGCTATTGAACGTGCTGGAGCAGATGCGAATATTGGAGATTTTGTCTATAACGCAAACGTGGGAAGAAATGAACTTTTCGAAGCGATGTGTGAATTAGATGTTAGTGCTCGTGAATTGAAACCAATTATGGCAAAAATACATACTTGTTTTGACAAATTAATTTATTATACCGTTTTAAAATACTCGGAAATTATATCGAAGAATTTAGAGGAAAAACAGCAATATATTAACGAAACACATAAAGAAAGGCTGACGATTTTAGGGCAAATGTCAGCTAGTTTTGTACATGAATTTCGTAATCCGCTTACTTCCATTATGGGATTTGTCAAATTATTAAAGGCAGATCATCCGAGTTTATCGTATTTAGATATTATTTCGCATGAATTAGATCAATTAAATTTTCGTATTTCGCAATTTTTACTCGTATCGAAAAAAGAAATGTGGAATGAATCGGAACGGTTTTGGCTTAATGACTTGTTTCAAGACATTATACAATTCTTATATCCGAGTTTGGTCAATGCGAATGTTTCGATTGAAAAGAATTTACCGTATCCAATTCCGCTTGTTGGCTATCGAAGTGAAGTGAGACAAGTATTTTTAAACATATTAATGAATTCAATTGATGCTCTTGAATCAATGAAAGAAGAACGGAAAATTATCATTGATGTATTTGAAGAAGATCAAGCTATTCGAATTGTGATAAAAAATAATGGGCCAATGATTCCAGCTGAAAATGTAGAAACGATTTTTGAACCATTTGTAACTACTAAAAAGTTAGGAACAGGTATTGGATTATTTGTATGTAAACAAATTGTGGAAAAACATAATGGGTCCATTATGTGTCGATCAGATAACGATTGGACAGAATTTCAAATTGCATTTCAAAAATAAACAGTCTACACCAAATGAATGGTGTAGACTGTTTTAATTTGTAAGTATAACTGCTTCTAATTTAGGATCTTTATTTGAATAACCTGCTATTGAAATTGTATAAATAACATTTGGTTCAACATTGAATTTCGGTATAGTCAATAAAACGTTTTTATTATCTGCGAGTGAAATTTCAATATCTGCTGTACCGGGGCTAACTTGCAAAAAATCTGTTATTTGTTTAAAGAGTACATTTTCAAATAAATGATCCCCATCTTTTAAATCTACATTTACAACAGGGGTATCTGGAGAGAAATGTGCAAAGCGTATTTTGGCTTGACCAGCTGGTAAATGTGTATTATCAAGTATAGGTTGTAATTGTAGGTGATTATCACTGTTTATTGCAGCAAGAGTATAAGTATGATTTCCCATTATTGGTACCAATGCTGAAAAGATTGGAGTTTCATTTCCGACGGGTACAATATCTATACGGTATTTACCTTGTACTAATGATAAATAAGGGCTGAATTGCTTAAATGAAATATTTTTAATAATCTTTTGTCCGTTTACTAAAATGTCAACCGCCGGTATATTTGGATCGGCATGAAAAATTCTTATATGTGACGGTAAAGCAGCTTCTTGTGAATCCCTTGTTTCATACGCCTGTACAAGTTTCGATAGTGCATCGCAATATTTCATATATAATTCTATATATTTTTTAGGATTACGAAACTGATAGTAACGTGCGAGCTGTTCGTATTGCGTAACTTCTTGTCCATATTTTTCGATTTCAGGTTGAGACATGAACATTCCTCCTTTGTCATCATTAAAACTATATGCGAAGCAAGAAAGCGGTTATGCGAAAAAAATAATTTTATAAAGGGAAAATTAAAAATTGACAACAAATATGTCGTCATAAAGAGGTGCTGGTACTTACGAGTATTTCGTAGATTAAAGCAGTACATATGACTGCACGAAAGTAAAAACATATAAATGCCAAATTGACAGTGCATTTCAATTAACATATTGAATACATGTCCAACAATCGCTAGAAAACTAGAGTTTTTTTAAATTATAGGCAAATACACATACAAAGTGATAATTGTCCTACATAAATTATAAAGGAAAGGTAGTTTGAATCTGAGGAAAGGGGTGCCACTTCGGGATAGGGATATCCCGATAGTAATTGTGAATGAAGTTATGAAAAGGTTTTGTCTTATAGGCTGTAGGATGAATTTGTAAACTTGATTTTTCTATTTATTTAAGCAATTGACAGTATTAACCCATAAGAGAGCGTCATGACGAACTGATTAGTGTGGTTAATCGGTTCTTTTTTTATAGTTTAAAAATGAAAAGTTTACATATTAAATATGAATCTGAATTGATTAGTAAGGCAGGGTGTCGAAATTTGTTTTAAAATATGCAATTTAAAGTAGGATAATAGGAAGGAGTTTAACCGGAGTTCCGTCGAAGTGTACAGAATGTCGGCATATAAGGGCAGCTGGCATTATGCTATAAAACCATTTGGTGATGTAGTCATTTCATATAAAAGGGAGGGTTATTTGGGCGTATAGAAAAGGGTTGGTCTTCGCTTTGAGTTCTGAATTTTCTGTTTTATAAATATTTTTAAGCACTCATTTGTATATTTTATAATAGTTTTTTGATAAATTCACTGCTTTTGCAGAGGATTCTTTTTTATGAAAGAAACGTCAATTTTCTTCATATATATATACAAATTGGAGAAATGGGGGAGCGCTATGCGCGATTACTTAATTAAACCACTTGTTGGTCAGCCGTATCCAATGATTTCACATGGAAAAGGTGTTTATTTGTATGATCAAAATGGCAATAAATATTTTGATGGTTCGTCAGGAGCAATTACGGCAGGTATTGGGCATGGCGTAAAGGAGATTGCAGACGTTATTAAAAAGCAAGCTGAGGAGATTGCTTTTGTTTATAGATCACAGTTTACGAGTGAACCAGCTGAAAAATTAGCGAAGAAGTTAAGTGATTTAAGTGTAGGAGATTTGAACTGGAGTTTCTTTGTAAATAGTGGTACGGAAGCAAATGAAACAGCTATGAAAATTGCAATTCAGCATTTTCAAGAGCGAGGCATTCAAGGGAAACACAAAATATTATCAAGATGGATGAGTTATCACGGCATTACGATGGGTGCGTTATCGATGTCTGGTCACCCACTACGTAGACAACGTTTCGTATCTATTTTGGAAGATTATCCGACTATACCAGCTCCATATTGTTTCAGGTGTCCTGTTCAAAAGGTATATCCAACTTGTCAGCTGGCATGTGCGACTGAACTAGAAAGATCAATTGAAAGAATTGGTGCAGAGCATATTGCTGCTTTTATTGCTGAGCCGATTATCGGAGCAGCTGGAGGCGCGGTTGTTCCGCCGAAAGACTATTATAAAGTCATTAAAGATATTTGCGACCATTACGATATTTTATTTATTGCGGATGAAGTAATGACTGGGCTTGGTCGTACTGGAGCATGGTTTGCGATGGAGCATTGGGGTGTAGAACCGGATATTATGACACTTGGTAAAGGGTTAGGAGCGGGATATACACCGATGGCAGCGACAGTTGTAAGTGATCGTGTTATGGAGCCAATATTACGTGGGTCACGTTCAGTAATGAGCGGTCATACGTTAAGTGCAAATCCATTGTCTGCAGCAACGGCTTTAGCTGTTATTGAATATATGGAGAAACATAATCTCCCTGAAAAAACAGCAGAAAAGGGAGAGTATTTAATAAAAGGCTTACAGAAAGTTCAGCAACAATCGACAATCATTGCTGATGTGCGCGGAAAAGGGTTGCTAATCGGAGTAGAATTGCAACCGTTTACAAAAGCGTCGGAGCTTATTTCAGTTGCAGCTAAAAATGGCCTGCTTTTATATCAAGCAGTTTCAGGGCAAGCAGGAAAAGAAGATAGTGCACTGCTTGTAGCACCGCCAATGACATCTACATATTCCGAGTTAGATGAATTACTTTCAATTTTCTCTAAAAGTGTGGAAGAGATGATGCAAAAAGGAGGGCATAGTATCGCATGACAACTATTACAAATACATTCGGTAAATTAAAAGAAATTGAGGAAGTAATTTCTTTGTTCCATGATGATATGACATTAATGTTTGGGGGATTTGGAGGGATTGGATCCCCTCCATCTTTAATACAGGCAATTTTAGAAAAAGGCGTTACAAATTTAAATTTGATTGGAAATGACACTGGATTTCCTGATGTAGGTATCGGTCGTCTTGTTACAAATGAAAGAGTTAAATCACTAATTACTTCTCACATTGGATCCAACCCAAATGCAGGAAGGCAACTAAACGAGGGAAGATTACAAATTGAGTTTTCTCCGCAGGGAACATTAGCGGAACGCATTCGCGCAGGTGGTGTTGGTCTTGGTGGTATTTTAGTTGATGTTGGTGTTGATACGATTGTGGAAGAGGGAAAACGAACAGTTGAAATGAACGGTAAGACATATTTAGTTGAAACAGCATTAACTGCTGAAGTTTCAATTGTATATGCGAAAAAGGCAGATCCGTTTGGTAACCTTGTATTTGACAAAAGTGCACGAAATATGAATCCTCACGTAGCAATGGCTGGGGATATAACAATTGTAGAAGCAGAAGAAATAGTCCCGCTAGGAAGTTTAGATCCAGAGGAAATTGTCGTTCCAGGTGTTTTCGTAAATTATATTGTACCGTCGGAAGGAGTGAACTGGAAATGGGTATGGGCGTAGAAGTGAGGGATAAGATTGCTAGGCGTGCGGCGAAAGAAATACAAAATGGTATGATTGTAAATTTAGGTATTGGCATACCATCGCTTGTACCAAATCATTTGCCTGACGATATAAATGTTATGTTTCATGCGGAAAATGGAATCGTCGGCATGGGACCAACGCCAAGTAAAGGGAATGAAGACGAAAACTTGTGTAATGCAGCAGGTTTACCAACTTCTCTTATAACAGGAGCGAGTTATTTCGATAGTTGCACAGCGTTTGGGATGATTCGAAAAGGTTTGCTAGATATAACGATTCTTGGTTCATTACAAGTAAGTGAAAATGGTGATTTAGCAAACTGGATTGTACCTGGAAAACGTGTTCCAGGTATTGGTGGAGCAATGGATTTAGCACAAAAAGCGAAGCGGGTCGTTGTTGTGATGAATCATGTTGATAAGTACGGAAATGCAAAAATTGTTTCAGAGTGTACATTGCCATTAACTTCAAAGAAATGTGTAGATTTAATTATTACTGATATGGCGGTCATGGAGGTAACTCCGAGTGGACTTATATTACAAGAATTAATGAGCCCATACACAGTAGAAGATATAAAACGACATACAGAAGCGGATTTTCAAATTAGTTCTAACTTACTAGTAATTGAATGAAGGGAGATGTAATATATGGAGCAATTAAAAAAGCAAGTTTGTGATTATATTGAGAGACATGAAGAAGAAAGTGTGAAATTTTTAAAACGATTAATTCAAGAAAAGAGCGTATCTGGTGATGAAAGCGGTGCGCAGGCGATTGTGATTGAAAAATTACGTGAATTAGGTTTGGACCTCGATATATGGGAGCCTTCTTTTTCTAAAATGAAAGATCATCCTTATTTTGTATCACCCCGTACAAGTTTTTCAGATAGCCCAAATATTGTAGCTACTTTAAAAGGAAGTGGAGACGGGAAATCTATGATATTAAATGGGCATATTGATGTAGTTCCAGAAGGGGATGTCAATCAGTGGGAACATCATCCTTATAGCGGTGAGAAAATAGGAAATCGTATATATGGCCGTGGAACGACGGATATGAAAGGCGGAAATGTCGCACTCATGCTTGCGATGGAAGCGATTATTGAATCTAGCATTGCATTAAAAGGAGACATCTATTTTCAAAGTGTAATAGAAGAGGAAAGTGGCGGAGCAGGGACATTAGCAACTATATTACGAGGATATAAGGCAGATGGTGTCATTATTCCAGAGCCTACTAATATGAAGTTTTTCCCGAAACAACAAGGTTCCATGTGGTTTCGTTTACGTGTAAAAGGGAAAGCTGCACACGGTGGAACGCGTTATGAAGGGGTTAGTGCAATTGAAAAAAGTATGTTTGTTATAGAACATGTAAGAAAGCTAGAGGAGAAAAGAAATAGTCGAATTACAGATCCGTTATTTAAAGGGATTCCGATTCCAATTCCAATTAACATTGGGAAAATTGAAGGAGGGAGTTGGCCAAGTTCTGTTCCAGATGAATTAATTTTAGAAGGAAGATGCGGTGTTGCGCCGAATGAGACTATAGAGGCGGCAAAAGAAGAGTTTGAGAATTGGATTGTTGAATTAAATGATGTGGACAATTGGTTTGTTGAAAATCCAGTAGAAGTAGAGTGGTTTGGAGCGAGATGGGTTCCTGGTGAATTAGAAGAGAATCATGAACTCATTACGACACTTCATCACAACTTTGTTGAAATCGAAGGGAACGAACCAATTATTGAAGCATCTCCGTGGGGGACTGATGGAGGTTTATTTACACAAATTGCAAACGTACCAACAATAGTATTTGGTCCAGGAGAGACGAAAGTAGCACACTATCCAAACGAATATATAGAAGTTGATAAAATGATAGCTGCCGCAAAAATTATTGCATGTACATTACTAGATTGGTGTGAGGTGAAAAAATGAAATACTATGAATCTTTTAGAGAACAGACGAATTGTTATACAGTAGAAGGCGTTTTAGATTATTTTAATAAGCGTATTCGGGTAGATCACTATACAGGAAATGTTGAAAGTATTATACAGACAATTGACGAACTAGCAGAGAAGCATTCTTTCACTAAATGTATTATTAAAGGAAAGGGAGAGCATGTTTCAACATGGCTCTCTTTCGGTTTTTTGTTGGAAGCAACGATACCTCATTATTTTCAAGGACACGATGCATACTTTTTTGTGAAATATAATAATGATGAAAGACGAAATAGTATGCATTGGACTGAGGAAGATACTATATTAAGCGGTGTAAAAGGAAAAGAAATAAAAGAAAAAGTAGTTCCAGAGAAATTTTTGCTGAGAAAAGCGAATGAAGAAGATGCAGAAAAATTAGCAACTGTATTCGGAAAAGTATTTGAAGTGTATCCGACACCTTTAAATGAAGCGAGTTATGTATTACAGACGATGAAAGAAGAAGATACAATTTACTACGTATATGAATATGAGGGGAAAATTATTAGTACAGCATCTGCAGAAATGAATATAAAAGAAGGGAATGCAGAATTAACGAATTGTGCTACTTTACCTGAATATCGTAAACATGGATTTATGAAAAGTTTACTAATTAAATTAGAGGAAGAGCTTCGAGAAAGATCTATTTTCTGCTCCTATACAATTGCTCGATCGCTTTCTTTCGGAATGAATGCTGCCTTTCATCAATTAGGTTATACGTATACAGGAAGACTGGCGAATAATTGCTACATTTTCGATAAGTTGGAAGATATGAATATATGGGTGAAAGATCTTTCTAGCTATTCGAAAGCAGTAAAACTTCCGCCTCAAAATTCGGCTGTAAAGCAAAACAGTTAGGTGGAGCTGGGTGTTCGAAAAGCTGTACTAATTAGAGTTTCGAGTTATCTAATGAAAATATAAAATTGGTCAAAATTATAGAACGGAATCGTCATGCTTACAATCGCACATAGGTGTGCCGAAAATTCGGCATGTAATTGCTGGATTTTCGGCAAGAGGGGGGATGACATTGCTAGCAGTTTCGACACAAGAAGTCATTGAAGCGATTTTGGGCAGTATTGATGAGGCTATACACGCTGTAGATGAGAATGGAATTACAATATTTTATAATTCTGTAGCTGCAAAACACGATGGATCGAAGATTGAAAAAGTGTTAGGGAAACATCTGTTAGAAGCGTTCCCGTCTTTATCAAGGGAAACGAGTACATTGATGAAAGTACTAGATACAAAAAAACCTATCGTACATCAAGCACAGCATTATCAAAATTTAAATGGTGAAGATGTTTGTACAGTAAATACGACGTTACCTATTTTTATAGATGGGAATATTGCTGGGGCTGTTGAAATTGCAAAGGATTACTCTACAATTCAAAAACTTACTGACACAATTGTTGACTTACAGTCGAAAATAAAGCGATCATCTAGAAAAAAAGTGATTAAAAAACATGCTGCATTTGAGACGATAGTGACAAATGATACGCGGTTTAAACAGACGAAAGAGTTAGCACAAAAAGTAGCACCAACAGACGCAAATGTTTTAATATATGGTGAAACAGGAACAGGAAAAGAACTGTTCGTACAAGCAATTCATGAAGCTTCTAAAAGAAAAAACAAGCCATTTATTGCACAAAACTGTGCAGCTTTACCAGAGTCGCTATTAGAAAGTTTATTGTTTGGAACGACAAAAGGAAGCTATACAGGAGCGATTGAAAGAGCTGGGCTATTTGAACTTGTTGATGGTGGTACATTATTTTTAGATGAACTGAATTCAATGCCTCTTGATTTGCAGGCAAAAATGTTACGAGTGTTAGAAGATGGAGTCATTAGAAGAATTGGTGATAATAAGACGAGAAAAGTAGATGTTCGTGTTATTACCGCAATGAACCAGCCTCCAGAAATATGTTTACGAGAGAATAAAATTCGCACTGATTTATATTATCGCTTAAACGTATTTTCATTATATATCCCACCGCTTCGTGAAAGAACTGAGGATGTACTATTATTAGCATCTTATTTTTTGAAAGAATATAATAAAAGTTATAAAAAAGGTGTACTTCAAATTGATGAGGAAGCGAAAGATAGACTGCAAGCTTATCAGTGGCCTGGAAATGTCCGAGAGTTAAAACATACGATTGAACATGCTGTTATTATTGCAGAAGGGAATACATTAACAGCCAATTGTTTACCACGTACATTTCGGAAAGAGAATTTTTCGAAGAAGAAGGGTATAATGCCACTTAGAGCAGCACTTCATCAAACAGAAAAAGAATTAATAGATCAAGCGTTGATTGAAACGGAAGGGAATATATTACAAGCCGCAAAAATGTTAGGTATCCCTCGTCAAACGCTTCAATATAAACTGAGCAAGTACGACAAAACCGCCGAATAATCGGCGGTTTTTGTGTGTTTGCACGAATAAAAGAGCGTTTACATATATAAAAAGTAATGAATATGATGTTAAGTATTGATTTCATACAACGCTTAAAAATATTTTTTCGCTTATGTAATAGGGTTCTCCGCACATTTACTTATCAACAATGTAAAGTTGGCATAACTATTGCTTATATAAAGGATGAGCGTATAAAAAGGGGGAATAGCAATGTTACATGATGTATACAAACCAAATCGTCACTGGAAGGATATCGAATTATGGAAAGATGTTACTGAAGAGCAATGGAATGATTGGGTTTGGCAATTAACGAATACGATCAAAACGTTAGATGACTTAAGAAAAGTAATTAACTTAACACCTGAAGAAGAAGAGGGCGTTAAAATTTCAACGAAAACGATCCCGTTAAACATTACACCGTACTATGCTTGGCTAATGAATCCTGATGATCCACGCTGTCCGATTCGGATGCAATCAGTACCGATTTCGGAAGAGTTATATAAAACAAAATATGATTTAGAAGATCCACTTCACGAAGATGAAGATTCACCAGTTCCAGGGCTAACACATCGTTATCCAGACCGTGTACTATTCTTAGTAACAAATCAATGTTCTATGTATTGTCGTTACTGTACACGTCGTCGTTTTAGTGGACAAATTGGAATGGGTGTACCGAAGAAACAATTAGATGATGCGATTGCTTATATTAGTGAAACACCACAAGTGCGAGATGTATTAATCTCCGGTGGTGATGGACTTCTAATTAACGATAAAATTTTAGAATATGTATTAAAAAATTTACGAGAGATTCCGCATGTTGAGATTATTCGTATCGGAACGAGAGCACCAGTAGTATTCCCGCAACGTATTACAGAAAATTTATGTAACATTATTAAAAAATACCATCCAGTATGGTTAAATACACATTTCAATACATCTATTGAAATTACTGAAGAATCGAAAAAGGCATGTGAAATGTTAGCGAATGCTGGTGTTCCAGTCGGAAACCAAGCAGTAATTTTAGCTGGTATTAACGACAGCGTTCCAATTATGAAAAAACTTATGCATGACTTAGTAAAAATCCGTGTACGTCCATATTACATTTATCAATGTGACTTATCTGAAGGTATCGGTCACTTCCGTGCACCAGTATCTAAAGGTCTTGAAATTATTGAAGGTTTACGTGGACACACATCTGGTTATGCTGTTCCGACATTCGTTGTTGATGCGCCAGGTGGAGGCGGTAAAATTGCACTTCAACCAAACTATTTAATCTCACAAAGTGCAGATAAAGTTGTACTTCGTAACTTTGAAGGTGTTATTACGACGTATCCAGAGCCAGAGAGCTATATTCCAGGAAGAGCGGAAGGATACTTTAAAGAGATTTATCCGAACTACGAAGAAAAACGTTCAGATGTTGGTATCGCAGGTCTTATGAGCGATAAGAAATTTAACCTCGTTCCAGACGACTTACAGCGTATGAACCGTCGTAAAGACTATGAAGATAATGATACTCATGCATCTTTAAAAGATAAACGTGATAAGCGTGATCAATTAAAAGATAAAAAATATCAAGCGCAAATGGCTAAATTAGAAGAAAACGACAAAAAAACTGAGGGTGATGCAGTATGAATTGTATGTGGTGTGACAGTACAGAAGCGAAAGAAAGCTTGAATACTGTATATTGGGAATTACCAGATGGTACGAAAGCCATTGAAATCCAAAAGACACCATGTATTTCTTGTTCCTCGTGCGGGATGGACTATCAATCAGACCATACAGTAAAAGAAATTGAAGATCAATTATTTTTAATTTATACGAAAGATTTACCAAAACAACTAACATATGAAGAATTAATGGGAAGACCACGTCTATTAAAAAGAAATTATTTCGACTTTTAACCAGCTTTTATGCTGGTTTTTTTCTTTTTTGCCTTGTATAATGTACCCAAGTTAGAAAGGTAGGGAATATTTTTGAAAAAAACATTTTACCATTATATGATGAAGCATCGTGCAGCTTTATTTAGAAATGAAATTTCAGATTTAGCAGAGGCGATGTATGATGATTTAAGTTTTCCGAAGCAATCTGAAGACTATGATGAAATTAGTTCATACTTAGAGTTGAGCGGAATGCTAGAAAGTATGTCTATATTTGATGAAGCCTGGGATTTATACATACAAGATAGATAAAAACTATTTGAAAACATACAGAATACATTACTTTGTGTAAAGTGAAGTATTCTGTATGTTTTTTTATACGAAATTTGTTGATTTAAAGCTAGTCTAGTTACTAGCTTTTTTTTGAGTGTAACGTAAATTTTATAAGATTATAATTTTTATTGAAAAAATTTATGAATATAAGCTTCTGTGATAAGCGTTTTTATGTAGGTTGCATATACTGATATCAAAATCACGACGTCAAAAAAAGGAGAGATAGAGATGGCAAGAAAAAAACAACCTAAATACAACGTAGGGGACATAGTCGTGATTACGCTATATGGAACCGTTGGGAAAATCACAAATATGAAGGTTTTAGATGGAGTTTATGTATACGAAGTCAATAATCACGATGGATTTTACGTAGAGCAAACGTTGCAGCACGTTACAGAGCAAGATATGAAAAAGGGCGATACGGAGTGGATTGAATTAAATTATAATTTCACGTTTGGTGATCTTGTGCAAGTAACTGGATATGATAAAGATGTTTTCCGTATTGTTGGTTTTCGTACAGAAGTATGGAGATATAAGAATGACGCCTGGGAAGATACAATTTATGAATTGTCACGGATTACGGATGGTGAATGGTTAGAAGCGGATGAGTCAGATTTAACGTTACTTGCGAATGCTCAAACGGCAAATGCCATTTTGAAGAAACTGAAACAAGATAAAGCAGGTATGAATAAATTAGATTTAGGTAAGTTAAAGTCAATTAACAACTCGAAAAAAGTGAGTGTTAAGACGAATCGTCAAGAAATCATTGATGGGTTACTTGATATTTATAACGATTATCAATTATTGTTCGATACATTTAAAGATGAAGAATATAAAATTGTAATGGATGTTGTTCATAATTATTTAGTTAAATTGACAGAGAAAAAATAGTTAACTAGAAAGAGAGAATAAATTGAACAACAACATATGCAGTATAAGGTATGCCTACAACTATTAAAAAAATAAAAAGCCACTTTATAAGAGAGTCTGCCCATTGATCTTCATGCATGAACTCTTCTTTTGTTTGTCCTACTTCATATTGATTTTCCATTATTATTTCCCCCTTTGAATAGCTTGTACTACAATCGTATGCATCTCGTCCAAAGCTTATGACCTATAAAAAAATAAAATCTATTTTTCTAATCTCATATACATAATTTTGAGATTTTTTCATAAAACAGAAATAAAGGA
Organism: Bacillus sp. FG16; assembly: GCF_057809515.1. Lineage (NCBI taxonomy): Bacteria > Bacillati > Bacillota > Bacilli > Caryophanales > Bacillaceae > Bacillus > Bacillus sp. FG16. Next base: position 63,518 of record NZ_JBMDKC010000012.1, on the reverse strand, counting down.
GTGATGCTCATGAAGGAAATTGAAGTCGTGATTGATACGGAAGAGATTGCGGAGTTTTTTTATGAGCAACTAATTGAAAGAGGGTACGTCCCAAAACGAGAAGAAATTGAAGATCTCGCAGATATTACATTTGAGTATTTATTAGAGAAATGCATGATTGATGAAGTTTTTGATGAAGAGGATGAATGAAAGTAACGACGGGCATAACTCGTCGTTTTTTACTCTTTACAAACCTGTCACAAATATAGTCAATAATTATTGGTATAATGAAAAGGAAATTTTACTCAAGAGGTGAAGGGATGTTCAAAAAAATTATTGATTCTTTATTAGGAAAGAAAAAATATCGTTCGTATTCAAGTAGTGATTATCGTCGTAGAGGGCGCTCTTATTCAAGTAGCGATTATAAACGACGTTCATCTGGTTATGGACATCAACATTATAAAAGAAAACGTAAAAGCCGTAGCTTCTTTTCAAGTAGCTGATGAAATGGCGTCGTGTACTAGCATTATTTGATAGACCACTGCGAAAAAATACAATTGTTGCAGAACGTTATAAAATTGAATCAGTAATTGGAATGGGTAGTTATGGGGTTACATATGTCGTTAATGATTTACAAATAAATAGATATAAAGTCTTAAAACAATTAAGACAAAGTAAACAAAGATATGAGTCTGGTAGAAAATCATTTGAACAAGAGAAAATGATTTTACAAACATTGAATCATCATGCAATTCCTAGTCTATATGATCATTTCATATGGGAGAAAAAGAGCTTCTTTGTAATGGAGTACATGCCTGGTAAAAATTTTGAAGATTATATTTTCATAGATGGGTATGTATATACAGAACGTGAAGTTTTTGAGATTTTATATGAAATATTAGAAATTGTATCGGTGTTTCATAGTGAAGGCATTATTCATCGAGATTTACGCATTCCAAACATACTAATGAAAGAAAATCAAATTAGTATTATTGATTTTGGATTGGCTAAATGGAAAGGTGAGGATGATGAGCGAGCTACAACTTACGAAGGTGAACAAGCTTTGATGCGAGAAGTTCACTTTCGTAGCGACTTTTATGCGCTCGGTCATTTCTCATTATTTTTATTATATGCAGGATATGAATCTAATGAAAAACAGGAAAAACCATGGTACGAAGAATTAACTTTGGAAAATTATAATCGCGAAATTCTTATGCGAATGTTACAAATAAAAACGCCGTACTATGAGAATGTACAAGATTTAAAACAAGATGTAGCTTCTGCTTTAGAAAGGATGGAGACTCCATGTTTCAAAAGTTTTTAGCAAGCGTTGGTATTGGAAGTGCAAAGGTAGATACTGTTCTTGAAAAAGATGAGTATATTGTTGGGGAAGAAATAGTTGGAAAGGTTCATATAACTGGAGGTTCAGTTAGCCAACAAATTGAAAGCATTTACTTAACATTATCGACGTCGTATGTACGAGAAGTGGATGATAAAAAAGTAACAGCAACATATGATTTAGAGCGAGTACGCTTAACAGAACCTTTTTTTGTAGAACCGAATGAAAAAGTTGAAATTCCATTTTCTTTTCCAATGCCAATTGAAGCACCACTTACACTTGGTATGAAAACGGTTTGGATTCATACAGGTCTTGATATTAAACGTAGTATAGACCCAAGTGACCGCGACTACGTTCAAGTGTTACCCAATGCATTATTAAGTAGTGTTTTAGATAGTGTAAATGAATTAGGGTTTAAAGCACGTCATATAGAATGTGAAGAATTACCGCATCGATTACGTAAGCAAGTTCCATTCGCACAAGAATTTGAGTTTATTCCGGTTTCTGGAGAGCATTATGGGAAATTAGATGAATTAGAATTATTAATCTTGCCATGTGCATACGACCGACTAGAAATTATTATGGAAGTAGATAGAAAATCCCGTGGTTTAGCTGGATTATTCGCTGAGGCGCTTGATCTTGATGAGAAGGTGATTCGTTTTACCGTAACAAGAGAAGATATCCCTGAGATGAAGCAAAAAATTAATAATTATATTTTTTAATAAACTATGCATAAAAAAGAAGTGGAGAGGAAAACTAAAACAACCGCTCCATTTTTTTGCATAGTGAGGTTATGTATGTGAAACGATATCGACATTTATACTTGCTAAGTTTTACGTTACTCATTTGTTTTGTCGTATTATCACTTTCGTATCATACCGCTTGTATTGAGAATTTTGACAATATAGTCGCACATTTTATTCAAAGCTTTCGAAACGATTATTTGACGACCTATTTTACTTGGGTGTCTTTTATCGGTTCCAAAAGAATATATTTTCCATTACTCATTATTCTTGTAATGTATTTTCTCGTTAGAAAAAAGTTGCTTAGTGCGTTACTTCTAACAATTAATTACTACGGATCTCGTTATTTAAACAGTATGCTTAAACTATGGTACGAACGAGCAAGACCTGATGTCACGCAGCTTGTTACTGCGACTGGATATAGTTTTCCGAGCGGTCATACGATGAATGCTACTGCTTTTTTAGGATTTATTGCATACGTCACAATTACTGAAGATCGTATTTCGTTGCATAAAAAATTATTAATTATTCTTATAGCAAGCTTTGTTGTATTATCTATTTCAGTTAGCCGAATATATCTTGGCGTGCACTATCCATCTGACGTATTAGCAGGATGGGCAGCTGGCGGTAGCTGGCTCGTTTTATGTGTTATATTTCATAAAACGTTCATAAAAAAAGAACCTATGTCATAATAGGTTCTTTTTTCATTGGCTCAACATGAATGTGTGCATGGTAAATTCCAAACTTTTTGCGAAGCATAGCCTCGATATTGTCAGTAATACAGTGACTTTCTCCAACATCCATACGAGCATCTACTTCAATTGTAATATCAACGTACGTTTGATTCCCGTACATACGTGCTCGAATATCTACAATGTTTTCCACACCGCCAATATGCTCAATAGCATCAGCGTATTCTTCCATTTTATCAGGATCAATTCCATCTGTTAGCATATGAGAAGATTCTACGAAAATCTCCCATGCAGTTTTACAAATAATAAGACCGACAATTAAAGCGGCAATAGGGTCTAAAATAGGCATTTGGAACTGAGAACCGACAATACCTACTACAGTACCAATACTTACGAGTGCATCTGATAAATTATCCTTTGCAGCGGCTTCTAATGATTTACTTTTTGTTCGTGCTGCAATTTTTTTCGTATACAAATACACGCAGTACATAACGACAGCAGAAAATAAAGCAACCCATGCAGCGAGTACATTAGGTGCTGCTTGTTTCGGATTTAAGAAAGATTGAATGGCACTAATAACAACTTCTAATCCGACTGTTGCCATAATGAAGGACGCAACAAGTGATGCGATTTGTTCGGCCCGCGAATGCCCATACGGATGATCTGGGTCACGAGGTTTACGAGATATTTTTAGACCAATTAATATCGCTAAAGAAGCACCGATATCCGTTAAGTTATTTAAACCGTCAGCACGTAATGCGCTAGAGAGGGTAATATAACTGATGATGATTTTCATAGAGGATAAAAATATGTAGGCCATAATGCTGACAATAGCACCTTTATCAGCTTCTTTATGAGAAAGAGTATCCATTTTAATCACTCACCTTTCTTTAAAGGAATTTCTTTCTATAAATAGAGTATCAAACGAAAGTCGTGTGGGTCTATACAAACATTGTTGACGTTTTATAGCTTTTTAAGAAGGGGATAACAAAGTTTCGTGAAGGAAAAATATGTTGAAAAGTACAAAGTCAGGGTGTAAACCGAATGGGAGTTTATTTACTAAAGAGATAGGAGGCTAGATGGATGAAGAAACGAATACTTTTCTTACTATGTATTATTCTTATAATGACAAGGTGTAATTCATTAAACGATGAAAAACGTCAAAAGATAATTGTGAAAATAGATGAAAGCCCTCTGAAAAATATTTTCCAGAGGGCTTTTATTTTAGTATGCTTCTAAAAACTCAGTAACTTGCTCTTCAGTTTTTGCGTTAGCACTATGTAAGTGGCCTAACTTCTCACCATTTTGGTATACAAGTAAACTTGGAATACCCATTACTTGATACTCTTCAGCGATACTTGGAAACTCATCTTTATTAATAGAATACCATTCAAATTTATTGAACTCTTCCATTACATCTCCGATAAAGTTGTCCATACGTACGCAATCTGGGCACCATGTAGTAAAGAACTTAACAACTACTGGCTCCTCGCTTGCGATGAGGTCTTTGAATTCTTGTTCTGTTTTAATTTCTTTCATAAGTAAAACTCCTTTCAATATCACACGAATTTATATGCAAAATTCGTATTTGCAAACATGTTGCAAACTTATTATTTGTTTTTTAGTTTTGTAGTTCGTTCACACTTATAAAATTGTATGTAACATGACTGCGCTACTAAGTGTGAAAATAACGGAACCTCACTTTTCTTTATAAGCTTTTTCCAGGATTGTGTCAAACTTTTGAATTTTATACAGAAATTAAAGAAGCCCACACTTTGATTGAGTATGGGCAGAGTGACTAAAATTAATCGCTTATTAATTTCGAATAGATATTTAAATCGATAAGCTTTCCAGCTGATTTTTCGCTCTTTCTCAGAGTACCTTCAAAAGTAAAGTTTAATTTTTCTAATACTTTTATGGAATTTACATTTGCAGGTTCAACTTTTGCTTCAACACGATTTAGTTTTAGATGTGTAAAAGCATAATCTAATAAAGAGGATATTGCTTCAGGTGCATATCCTTTACCCCAAAATGTTTTTGAAATATCATAGCCAATCTCAGTCTTTGAGTTTTCAAAATCTAAGGAATTATAGCCACATGAACCGATAATGTGATTAGATTCTTTTTCAATAATAGTAAAACGTATAGCTTTATTATTTTGAGCGAGTTCGTTAAGGAATTGAATCATATCTTTTGCCTGGTTCTCATCAGTGAAATTACTTATATTCATGAATTTAGTAACATCAGGATCAGACCATATTTTAAACATACTTAGTGAATCAGATGCTTTCATTTTCCTTAAATATAATCTCTGTGAGTGTAGTTCTGTAATCAATACTTTTACCTCCGTTATGTTGTAATGATAGGTAGATTAAAAATATTGATATCTGCGCATAATTCAGTCCCTTCTAGATTAATTAACTTTTATTATACAAGAAAATAACTACATTGAACAAAAGCGTTAATTGGAGGTAACGAAATGACAAACTAATCAATTGAATATTGCGTTCAGTGTGATTAAGAAAGTGGTGTATAAAGATGGGACGAGATGAGAGTTACTGCCAAACTAAAAAAAGAGTAAATAATTTAAAAACATTTTACATTCATTTAACCATCTACATACTAGTCAATCTGATGCTTTTTTACTTTTTAAGTAGTGAATTAGCTATTTTTTATTCTATAAAGAAATAACTCCGAAGCTCATATCTTTTCATGATAATATAAAGTGAAGAGGAGGGCCTTCCCTTTAATTATTAGTACACACTAATCAGGTTTTACGGGTAGTTAATTTTTTATCTAACTTCCCCGTATGTACTGAATTTTAATGTGGAAATGTTCGTTAATGCGAGATAAAAGAAAAAAGAGGATATATGAATGCTTGTATTAGGTTTTATGTTAATTGGTTTAGGTATTTTTATTGTTTGTCTGACTGTAATTGATGGAATCAGAGAGACAAAGGAAGATGGTTTCAGTGGGTTTAAAGATTTTATTATTATTGTGCTGGTGCATATTATAGAAATAATCAGTGATTTATGGGGATTCCAATTGCTATTCATATTGATAGGATTGGTTTGCATCGGATTTGGCGTTGCTATTTTAACAGTAGAATTGTAGTGGAAGATAAGTAAAGGGCATCTAATTAAGATGCCTTTTTATATTAATTACAAAAATTGAATCAGGTTAGAAATTATATGGTTGTAATGGGAATTGAGGGATATGAATAAAAAAATTATCCTGCATTAACGGGCAGTAAGCCCCCCACTGATTAAAGTTTCACTTTATTAGGGATTTGCCTTAAACATTTATTGCAGTCAAGAATATTTATAATAATATGAACTAAAAAAGGTCCAATTTTTGTAATGTTGGAGGGGATTATTGTGGACATAACTCAAAGCGTATCAAGAATAGTGGTTAATGGGAAAGACCTTTCTTTCACTTCAGTTCAAACCTCTGCATGGAATCATGGACCTGTAAATGATTTAATCGTTACGACGAATCAGAGAGTGAATGAGCTTTATCAATTTATGTGGTCACAAGTACCGGTTACGATTTCGGTATATTTCCTTCAAGGAGCGGATTTACTTAGGTTCGTTAGGGTTGCGGGAATTAATGAGCGTGTAACGGGAGAATATGTATATCATTTCATTTGGTGATAAGAAGAATTCAAAGTAGTCTAGCAGCTACTTTTTTATTTTGTCATTTGAATATAATCGAGCGGACTAGCTTTATAGTACCCACTGAAATAATGAATCATAATATAATTTGTAATAAATTATACGGGAAGGGAGCTGAAAATAATGTTTTATTCATATTTTAATTCTGAAGCTGGTATGCGACCAGCTTATGGTACATCTATAACGTATAGTGGAGCACAAAGTACAGTCCAAGCTATTCAACAAGCATTGCAAATGCAACAACAATTGCAAATGCAGCAGCAAGGTGTACAACCGTATTATTCATCCGTAGAGTATTTTTACCCAGTACATCAAGTTACACCGTACGGAAGTTCTTTTCTGACTATTCCATATGGGACTGTATACAACTTATAACTAGTAAGGAATGAAGTGGTGTATATAAATAAGGGTGCAGGTTAATAGCGCCCTTATGAATAATAAAAATAGCTAGTCCAAACCTTATAAATCAAGCTTACATAATATGTAGTAATAAGTTTGAAAGGGGAATTAGTATGTCTTGTTATTACTACTGTAAGTATTGTAAGGAGTATAAAAAGAAGCATCATGATTGTTGTAAGAACACTAGTAAGTGTCATGATAACAAGGACAATCTTGTTAGAGCATCGGCATTTAGAGCTAGAAATACTGTGAATCAAAATGTTCCTGCTAATACTTTTGTGAAAGTGTTATTTCAAAATGAACAATTTGATTTAGCGAATGAGTATAATCCAGCAACATCTATTTTTATGCCGAAGACTAAAGGTGTATATTCTATTATTGGAACGATTGGTTTCTTTCCAAACGATCCAACTTTAAATTATAGAGCACGTGTAGAAATTCGTGTGAATGGAAACGCAGCGATAGCAATAGATAATGACTTTTTTGGTCCAATAAGTTTTGGAAATGTCGTAAGTGTTTCGACGATTGTTCAATTGAATGCAGGGGATGAAGTTGAGATTTATGCACAAAGTAGTATAGATGGAGTTTTAAGTCCTTTAGAAGATGGTGCACATTTTGAAGCAGCAAGATTTCCTTCTCCAATTAAATAAAGTCATTAAACAATGAGTTTACAGAAGCTTAAAGGTAAATCCTCACCGAAATGGTGAGGGGTTTTTACTCTATGAAAAGTAGTAACAGGTCGTCCAAACTATTCTAATCTATATTGCATACTTTGTAATAATTAATGTAAAGGGGGACTTACTATGACTTATTATTACTGTAAGTATTGTAAAGATTACAAAAAGGAAAGTCATGATTGTTATAGGAAAAGTAGTAAATGTGATAGGAAGTATGTAAAGGTGAAGTGTTGTGATGATAAGAAAGAGGAGCTTGTAAGGGCATCGGCATTTAGAGCAGTGAATACAGTTAATCAACCTGTTCTAGCAAATACTCCTATTAAAGTATTATTTCAAAATGAACAATTTGATCTAGCGAATGAATATAATCCAGTAACATCCATTTTTACTCCGAAAACTAGAGGGGTATATAGTGTATTAGGAAATATAACATTTTCTCCAAATGATTTTAATGTGAATTACAGAGCTAGAGTAGAAATCCGTGTAAATGGAAATCCAGCAATAGCGATAGATAATGATTTCTTTGGAACAGGAGTATTTTTTAATAATGATGTTTCCGTAACTACTATTCTTCAATTAGAAGCAGGAGATTTAGTTGAAATTTTTGCAGAAAGTAGTATTGCGGGCGTAATTGTACAAAATGTTAATGGTGTAAATACGGTTCACTTTGAAGCAGCAAGATTTCCTTCTCCAATTAAATAAAGCAGATCATCAAATGTTTTTTAGTAGGTTTAGTTAATCCCCTTACCAAATGGTGGGGGATTATTATTGTTTTTCTAAAATATATAAGTAAATAGGTAAAGTGTAGTTTAATTTTTAGATGCTTCAACCTTCTTCAGATAATGAACAAAATAATACGTAAATAAGTAACATGCTTGTGAAAACTCAGTGTTAGTAAGTTTACTAGTTTTCTTATAGAACAAGAAAGATGGAATACATAAAAGATCGTATCATTACGTTTTTTTTACTATATAGAAATTATATATTGAACATAGATTTGTGTAGGGAATGCTAATACACTGAAAAGAATAACATAAAGACGATTACACTATATAAAAACAAAATCAATCCTAAGATGAGTAGTATTGGATGCAGCTTGAACATATTTGACCTCCTTGAGTATATAAAGAATTTTAATATATTGTAGGTCAATTTAGAAGGGGAAGGTTACATAAAAAAAGAGCATACATAAAAAGTACGCTCCAAAGAAAGATAGGTTTTATGAGTGGATAATCTCCATACAATAATATATGCTCCTTTAATGAAAAAGTGTAAAGAATCAATAAATTATCAATGGAATATCATAAAATGAGTAATTTTAGTTTAGGAATGCAGTTATTTTCTTTCTCAGTTATTTTAGGTAACAAAGTTGTGAAAATCGTACATTATGCGGACTAACAACGGGATAGCGATCGTACTTCAGTTACATATTTCTTAAAGTCTGGGTATTGCGTGATAGTCTGACATTTAGGGGTGCATAGTTGATTAATTATAGACACATTTGTAATTACTTCGTTACAAGGACCGAAAAATGTAACTTTTAGTTTTGAATTAGGTGGAACTTTAAATATGATAGGTTTTTTTTTCACGAAATCAGCTCCTAATATTCCATAATATATATGCGTCACCTCTTTATTTAAATAATTATTAAGGTGTATTTATATAGTATGAAATCTTAGTTAAGTTGATTATAGTATAGAGCCTTATGGCCATATAAGTACTTAAACATGTGAAAAAAAACTGAGAATACTATATGAAATGTTTAATTAATATAATATGAAAAATGAGTAGTTTATCTAATGCATTTTTTGTCCTAATACATATTATGGTAGTGAGAATTGTATGAGGAGGTAATAAAAGAATGCAAGAAAATGTACAAGCTCAACCTCAGCTTTCACCACCGTGGATCACATATTTTAATAAATTGGTAAATTCAATAGGCGCTGATCCAACTGTTACAGTTGGTCCACTTATTCCAGTTGGTGGGAATTTTATTATTTTAGTGCATGCGTTAAGTAATGAAAAAGCGATAGCGTTAGCAACGCTTCTAAAATCTTTTGTAGAATTTGGGAACGTAAGTGTGACAGTTATTGTAACGAATAATGAAAATCAAATCGTAAATCCAGTACCTTGTCCACTAGATGCTTTTGAAATTGCACATTTATTTCTAGTAGCACTAGAAAATAATCCTTATTTTGATCAAGTTGTGGTACAGCCTCAGTTCCCTGGCGGATCTAATGTTGTCTTTCCGGTGTTTAAAGCCGAAGTGATTCAATTTTTTAATGATGATATTTCAAATTTATGTCAAACGTTTACAGGTGTTGCTGCAAATGTATTTCATGATGTTATGCAGGATGAGATTTGTGATATCCCAATTCTATTTTCCACAAGTTGTGTTATGAGTAGTGAAAATCAAGAATTGCAAAATGCAGATTTAGCACCAAAGTTATTTTATTAAACTGTAGAAAGACATTTTCATGAATAGAAAATGTCTTTTTATATGTATCAAAGTCGTTTTTTTAGCTAATATCCCGTTGATTAAAATTTTTCTAAATCTCAGCATGTAAAGATAGTAATTTTGACTTAAGAATATATAGAAAATGAGGGATGAATTTTTTAGTTGAAAGGGAATTGATATTGGAAATTTTAATTTAATAATGTAGGAGGATTTTTTCTAATATCCGTAAAAATGATTGATAGGACGAGATTACATAACAAATGAATAGTAGGGTGTATTTCAAATATTTTATGTGGCAAATATGTTAAAACTAATAGAAATATTTCTGAAAGAGAATATATTTTTAAAAACAGTAAAGATTCTTTTTATTTATATTATAGATAGCTAGTTTCAGAGAGGGGAGGCTTACAATAAAGCAAGCTATGAATAGGACATTAAAAAGGAGCTGGAATGTATGGGTTATATTGTAGATATTTCAAAATGGAATGGAACTATCAATTGGGATATTGCAGCATCTCAGCTAGATTTAGTGATAGCTAGAGTTCAAGATGGCTCTAATACGGTGGATTTTATGTATCAAAACTATGTTAGTGAAATGAAAAAGCATAGTATCCCATTTGGTAATTATGCTTTTTGCCGTTTTATATCTATTGCTGATGCAAAGAAAGAGGCACAAGATTTTTGGAATCGTGGTGATCAATCAGCTAAGTTTTGGGTGGCGGACGTAGAAGTTCAAACGATGGCAGATATGCAAGGCGGGACACAGGCATTTATTGATGAATTACGCCGTTTAGGTGCGGAAAAAGTAGGATTATATGTAGGGCATCACACGTATTTATCATTTGGAGCACGTAATATGGAAGCTGATTTCGTATGGATTCCTCGTTATGGAGGGAATAAGCCAGCATATCCATGTGATATTTGGCAATATACGGATTCAGGGAATGTTCCTGGGATTGGGAAATGTGATCTGAATCGATTAGTAGGAAATAAGTCACTTTCTTGGTTTATAGATTCGAACAAAGCAAATCAACCTAACATAGTGTATACACAGCAACCGAATGGCATTGGTATTGCAGTTTCGAAATATCCTGATGGATACGGAATAAATTTATATGAAAACCCCATGAATCCTCAATTTACAGGTGCACTCACTCAGAAAATTCCATATTTAATCTTAACAGGTTATTGGGGAGGCGGTGAGCAAGATATGATTTGTTTAGGGAACGATAAGCAGTGGGCATATTTAAAACATTTTAAGGTGAAATGGTTTTATACAACTTCGAAATATCCTGTTGGCTACAGAGTAAATTATTATGAAGAGCCTGAATGTATGAATTATAAAGGAACTATAGATGGATCGACATCTTTTCGAGTGTGGGGTAGAGTGGGAAATGCAGTAGATATCGGGCAGAATCGTTGGATACCTGAAGAACATGTAAGTATTAAGTAACTATAGCAGTCGTATTGTTTTTGAGGTGTATGTAAAGAGTCTTCTTACTATACATAATAGTAAGAAGACTCTTTATGTTTGGAAATGGAAATGCATGATACATAGTCAACTCATATGAAATGAATTACATGTAGAAAACACACTGTTTTCACAATGCCTGTGTATAGTTAATTTGCATAATGATAAAAGTGAGGTATTTGAATTGAAAAAGAAAAAAATATTTATTGGAACAATTATTTCATGCGTGATGCTAGCATTATCTGCATGCGGTTCCTCAGACAACGTAGTAACATCAAAAGTAGGAAATGTTACAGAGAAAGAATTAAGTAAAGAATTACGACAACAATATGGAGAAAGTACTTTATATCAAATGATGTTAAGTAAGGCATTGTTAGATAAATATAAAGTTTCGGATGAGGAAGCAAAAAAGAAAGTAGAAGAAGCAAAAGATAAAATGGGTGAGAACTTTAAATCGACTTTAGAACAACTTGGATTGAAAAATGAAGATGAATTAAAAGAAAAAATGAAGCCAGAAATTGCATTTGAGAAAGCGATTAAAGCAACAGTCACAGAAAAAGATGTGAAAGATAACTATAAACCAGAAATGAAAGTAAGTCACATTTTAGTGAAAGATGAAAAAACGGCTAAAGAAGTAAAGGAGAAAGTAAATAATGGTGAAGATTTTGCTGCCTTAGCAAAACAGTATTCAGAAGATACTGGGTCAAAGGAACAGGGGGGGAAATATCTGGTTTTGCTCCTGGACAAACAGTGAAAGAATTTGAGGAAGCTGCGTATAAATTAGATGCAGGCCAAGTAAGTGATCCAGTTAAAACAACTTACGGTTACCATATTATTAAAGTGACGGATAAAAAAGAATTAAAGCCATTTGATGAAGTAAAGGAAAAAATTCGTAAAGATTTAGAACAACAAAGACTACAAGATACGACAGGTAAATGGAAACAACAAGTAGTCAATGATTTATTGAAAGATGCTGATATTAAAGTGAATAATAAAGAATTTAAAGATACATTTAAATTTCTAGAAAAGAAATAATGATTGTAATCATAATTAGAAAAGGGAACTCATATAGAGTTCCCTTTTCTAATTAGTGTGTGAGTTATAAATAGATAGTAAGACAATACAATATTACATTTAAATATTAAGAATTACAATGGGAAATTATGGATGGTAATTAAAGGTGCTATAATTATTTCAACGAAAGTGTATATTATACGGTTTTCATTATGCAAGGGTGTTACATATATTTATCCTTTAATAATGGATATCGAACATAATTTGAAAAATAATACATATAATGTTTTTGAATAAATATTTAACATGGATAATTAGTAAAAAGCTGAGCATTCGAATGGAAAGGATGTTCTTTTTGGTGTGAAAATTTTAGGATAAAGAATGAATCGTTTTAAACGCGTCATTTACCACATCAATAAATTAAGGTGGGGAGAATATATGAAAGTAATCTTTCAAGGAGAGGGCGGCGCGAAAATTTTTGAGTCATATGATGAAAATGTAAGTGATTTATTAGCTATATTAAAAGAAACGAAAGGGATTAAAATCGGGATTGTTGAGTATAAAGTGTTAAAGTACGAACTTAATTATTTTCGTCATCCGAAAAAAGCGGATACAGAGAGAGAGTTACATATAATAGTACAACCTAAGTATATGTAATGAAATGTAATAATAAAAATCACTGATTCAGTTTTGTAAAGTTTCATAGAGTATGTAAGAAAAGAGAGTGTTGTAAATGCTCTCTTTTCTTATGCTTTGTGAGTTCGTTCATCATAGCATATGTTTTCAGTTATAGATGGTTAATAAACGAAAAAATTTAAAACTTTTTTGTTTAGGCAGGGATTTTATATTTAAGTAAACAAATATACTATGAAGTATTTTTATACGAATATTGGAGGAGTATAAAATGAGTTTAGCAAGTTACATAGGCTGTAATGTAGAAATTCCGTTAACGGATCCAGATTCTAATGATGTAATTGTTTTTGGACCGTGTTTTGCAGATGAAAGTATGCTTGAAATTGTACATGAGTATCAATTCCAAACAAATTACACATATGAGGTTTCAACTAGTTGGGGAATTGAACTTGTCGAGTGGCAAAACGTAAAGGAAAAAAAGAAGCGAAAGAAAAAATTTTAACTTTATGCAAGATTATGGAAGGCTATTCGGAAGATGGAGACTATTTCGAATTATTTAGTTGTTGGGTTGGTGATGAAGATAAGGAACGAGTAGGGGAATTGAAATTAAAAATAAATCATTTTAATATAGATGAATTATGTATTCCAGAAAGAACATTAGTTAGGATAGAAAAATAAAATTTGAAATATTTTTTAGAAACAGGCGATTTCACTTTGTGTGAAGTCGCCTTTTAGTTGTTATATGCATTTTACATAAAAAATGAGAAGTTTATTTGATAAAGGAAAAAAGTATGGAGATAATTAAAATTTTGTTTTTTGTTAAAAAATAATAAGTATGGCTCTTCTCAAAAGAACGTAAGTTCGTGTATAATAAGAACGAATGTTCTTTTGAGAGGGTAACCTAATTATAGTTTAGAAGTAAATCCGAGTTTAGTGAGTATTAAAAATAACTAAGGGATAGTATGGCTAAATAAATGTATAAATGATCAAGGAGATAAAAAATGAACGATGTAAAGATACAAAAAGAAGAAAGAGAGTGGGTTCCGTTTACAGTAATGTCCGAACAACTTTTAAATATGAGAAAGATTATTGGAGAGAAATTAAAAGTACAAAAACCGCTTTTAACAAACGAAGCAAAAGAGAGAATTTCTGATAAATTATTAACGTCATTACTGTCTGAGAAAGAAATATTGGTAACATATTTTGAAGATGGCTACATATTAACAAGCTATATGACAGTTGTACATATCAATCCGGTAAAACAAATTGTAATTTGTACAGACGCCTTTTATAAAACTTATGTATTTAACGCTATGGATATTATTGAAATAACGTAAAAGAAGCTGAATATTAAATGGCAGCTTCTTTTATTTCTGATTTATGAAACAAATAATACAAGAAAAAGCAGCTAGCTTCGTGCTAGCTGCTGAGCCCCAGGGAAAGGGAGAAAAAGATAGGGTACTCCAAAATCAACAAGAGCTGTCAAACAGCCTGATTATAGTATAGACAAATTTAAATTTTCTATACAGAAAGTTGAACATAAGATTAGGCTGTACCCACTTGGTTTTGATCTGCAAGGTCAGAATCAAATGTATTGGTCGCACTAACACCGCTAAAAGTATTAACAACAAAGCCAACGTTTGATGCGCCGGAACCATTATAAGCTTTCGTATTTTCTTTCGGAGAAACGTTGTAGAAATCACCTAAGTTAAATGAACCATTACTATTTTGTACAACTAAATTCCCTACAACTGATGGCATAATTTTCACCTGCTTTATAATAAGTTGTTAACATTACTATATGGAGGTATAGTCCAGATGGTTCATATAATAAAAATTGTGGAACAGTAAAACGTTTGGAGCATGGATTTCAATAAAAGTGTGTTAAAATTAATATAATAAAGTTGAGTAATTTTTTTAAAAAAATTTGTATAATTGATATATACGAAAATAAAGGAGGCAAAATGTAATGAAAGATATTATGAAAAAAGTTGATTTAACAGATGCCAAATCAAGTAATCTTGTTGCACTAATTTATAGTAATGAAGTTATATTAGTTGAAGACGCATTTTGTCCAAATGAAATAAAATTAAAGTTTAATGAAATTGCAATTTTATCTGCAATTAAAACAGCTCATATTGCGAAAGTGTCTATTAGGAAAGAACTTGAAGCGCTTTTTCATGATACGGGTGTTATATTAGTGAAACAAAATGTTGATTATGGTAGTAGCCAATCTATTACCATGCATTTTGAGCAATTTAAAAAATTGCAACATGAGATTGAATATTTAAATAAAAGTATGTAATAAGGCAGCTAAATAAAGGTTCTATCATAAGGATGGAATGTGTTGTGTTGAAAAAGTGGTTTAAAAATTATTTGAGTGAATCGCATTGTAAACATAAATATATTTTTATTAAGATGCAGGATAATGAAAATTTTTGAAAAAGTACACTAGGTGTAGTTTATCCCGCTATTTGCCGGGCAGCTCGATTGGTTCAACTAATAATCAGTGGAGGATGAACAAAACCCTCACTGATTAAAGTTTCACTTTATATGTATCAATGTGAGAAATGTGGAAAAGAGAAGTTGAAATGTAAAAACAATAATGAAATAAACAATGAATTTTTAGATATATAGCAAAAAGTAACCATGATGGTTACTTTTTTGTTTATGTATGCAATATCAAAACCATTACTAAAGTATGAGTTGAGTTGATACTTTAGTAAATGGCTGAATAAAAATGAAGAGAGTAAGATATAGGGAAGGAGGATGAGAGAAATGAAGCGAAAAGAAATTAGTAAATCTGTAATTATTACAGGCGTGACACAAGGGCTAGGACGTGCGATGGTTGATCGATTTCATGAATTAGGGTGGAACATATATGGTTGTGGACGTTCAAAAGATAAAATTGAAGAACTGAAAAAACAGTACAGTAAAATACATGATTTCCAAGTAATTGATGTTTCAGATTCTCAGCAAGTTAACAATTGGGCAAATTATATACTTAATAGACATACGGCTCCCGATCTTATAATAAATAATGCATCGATTGTAAATCAAAATGCACAACTTTGGAAAATTACGGCTCAAGAATTCGAAAATGTAATGAATGTAAACGTGAATGGTGTAGTAAATGTAATAAGAGCGTTTGTTCCCGCAATGGTAGCTAGGAAAGAAGGAATTATCATTAATATGAGTTCTAGTTGGGGGAGAGAAGGTGAAGCTGAGCTTGCGCCATATTGTGCCTCGAAATTTGCAATTGAAGGTATCACTAAATCTATGGCACTGGAATTACCCTATGGCATGGCTGTAGTTGCTTTAGATCCTGGAGGGAGTATTAGCACTCCAATGCTGAAGTCATGTGCGCCACAATATATAAATGAATCACCTACACCTGAAACTTGGTCACATAAAGCAATTCAATATATATTGAATATAACAATAGATGAAAATGGAGATTCATTGACATGCCCAGCATGCATATAAAAAAGCACCTTTAAGGTGCTTTTTTATATTAGTAACACATTATATCATTCACAAAATTACATCTGAAAAATAAAATAAAAGATTAAGGATGGAATTTGTTTATCCCGCTATTTGCCAGTCAGTAAGACCCCCACCTCAAAATTCAGCGAAAGCAAATAATTTAGGCGGAGGATGAAGAAAAAACCACTGATTAAAGTTTCTCTTTATTTTGAAAGGTTTAGAAAATATTTAAATAGGTGATAAAAATGAATCCAAGCGGTTTAAAAGTGACAGGGGCATGGTTTCAAGTAGGAGGGAACCTTACAGCTGCAATTGGAACGACAAGAGGGTTTATTGGAGAAGAGAAAGTTGAATCGGATCTTGTTATTGTAGGAAGCTCATTACAAGCCCTCGGGTATATATTACAAATCATTGCGAGCAAGTATAATGACGGGGAAGAAAAAAGGGAAAAGCAAAATATAGGCTTAGAGAATCAAAGTAAATTACTTGATCGAATAGGAATTGAGTTATTAGCATTAGGGAATATATCAACTGTAATAGGAACATATTTTAATATAAATGAACAATTGAAAGAAAATGATTATCTTATCATTACAGGGAACAGTTTACAATCAATCGGTGCTTTTTTAGGAGTAGAAGCAGCTTTGATAGATATAAATGTATTACAGAAAATTATTATATTAGGTAACTCCATGCAAAGTTTAGGTGCTGGATTACAAGCGTATCAAGGTGTTTCAAATGTATTGAAAGATGAGAGAGAAAATGAAGATAGTATTTTTGATAAGAAGGATGAGAGAATAATTGCACTCATTGGTATTTGGATACAAGCGATAGGAACGTTAATTTCTGCAATTGGAGTAACTGCAATAGAGGAAGAAAATAGGCTAGAAAACAATGGGAAGTCTGAAATACTTATATAAATAGAAGGAGATACATTGATTTTAGAAGCAGGTTAAGATTAAAATAGTAGTAGGTTTTTTTGCCTATAGTTAGAATATATTAAAGTAAGAGATGCTATGTATACTTAATGAAAATTTATGTAATGCCAACATCATAAGGTTTCTTTGCTTATATTTTGAAAAGTGATATATAAAATACAAAATAAGGAGTTTTCAAGGGATGATGTATTTAGTAGCAATTTTTCTTCCACCTGTTGCTGTATTATTTTGTGGAAAACCAATTCAGGCAATAATAAATTTCATATTAACATTAATATTTTGGGTTCCAGGAGTTATACATGCAATTCTTGTAGTGCATGATAAAAAAGCTGATCGGCGTTTGAAAAAACAAATTCAAGCATATGATGAAATCAATAAGAGGAATCGAAGATAATTCATCTATAAAATATTTTTAAAAGAAAGGAGGATTAACCTCCTTTTTTTTAGTGGGTGTTAAGTTTAAATTTTTGTGTGGCGGAAAGAATTTTTAATATAAGTTTTATGGTAATAACTTTTAGATTGTGCATGTAATAGGCCAGTATAAATACTTTCTGGTACATTAAAGAAATCGTACATACCATTCTTTAATTGGATTCGCAAAATCATAGAAAAAGGATTATAGCCAACAGCAACTATATTTTTTGAAATCACGGGAGATAGCTTCATCATTACGCAACTCCTCACTTTTCATTTTTAATAATTTCTTGTAGATGTTGAGGTTGTGAAGTTGAAATCCTTATAATTTAAGAGGTATTATACTTATATGCAATATATTAAATGTTTGTTATACGTAATTATAAAGAAGTTCACACGAAGTACATATCGTTGTGCTATTTTTATTTCACCTTTGATTTATAAATAAGAAAATATTGACCATTTGAAAAAAAGGTATATTATTTATACGAGGTATTAAAAATTCACTTTTTACATTCTATGCTTAAAGGGGCAGCGTTATTAGGAAAAATAGAAGTGAAAATAGTTTGTATAAGAAGTATTCTAAAATTTATAATCTGTGAATTGGGAAAATATTGAATGCTCCAGGTCAATATACTTTCTTAATCAAATTCATTTTAGAAAGTGACCTCAATATTTTTAAGTAAATCAACGGGAGAATTGAAAGGCAGGAGAAAGTAACATGTCAGAAAATTATCGTTCTCGAGAGGAACGACGACAAGTTAAAAAGAAAAAACAGCCAGCTTCTAAAACACAAAAACCAAAAGGTAAAACATCATTCTTTCGCAAGTTTTTAATTACTTGTTTATTACTTGGTATTGTTGGTTTAGTGGCGGGGGTTGCTACCTTTTTCGTAATGATTAAGGATGCACCAAAACTTGAGAAAGCAAAACTTGTTAATCCGTTATCCTCAAAAATTTATGATAAAAACGGGGATTTGGTATATGAATATGGAAAAGAAAAAAGGACGAATGTTACGTATGAGCAAATACCTAAATTAGTAGAAAATGCATTTTTAGCGACAGAAGATTCACGTTTTTATGAGCATAGCGGAGTAGATTTTAAAGGTACTGCCCGTGCTGTTCTAGTAAGTCTTAAAGGAGATTATGGTTCTCAAGGTGGAAGTACGATAACACAGCAAGTTATTAAAAACTACTTCTTATCAATGGACAAAACACCAAAGCGTAAGGCGCAAGAAATATATTTAGCTTATAAGCTAGAACAACAGTATTCAAAACATGAAATATTAGAGATGTACTTAAATAAAATTAACTTAGGAAACCGTTCATATGGGATCGCAACAGCAGCACAAAACTACTATGGTAAAGAATTGAAGGACTTAACATTACCAGAAGTTGCGATGCTTGCAGGTTTACCGAAAGCACCGAATAACTATGATCCAACGAAAAAAGAAAATGTTCAAAAAGCAACAGAAAGAAGAAATGTTGTTCTAAACTTAATGAATCGACATGGATATATAACAAAACAGGAAATGGAAGAAGCATCAAAAGTTGACGTAGAAAAGGGACTCAAGCCTGCAACTCAACTACAAACAATGCCATACCCTGCATTTATGGATGCAGTTGTGAAAGAAGTAGAAAAAGAATTACCAGATGCTAATATCGGTTCTGACGGTTTAGAAATTTATACAACGTTAGATCCGAAAGCACAGAAACTTGCTGATAATATTTTAAATAATAATATCATTGATTATCCGAATGATAAATTCCAAGGTGCATTTACATTTATGGATACGAAAACAGGAGAGGTTCGTGCTATAGGTAGTGGCCGTGGAGAAAATAAAGCTGTATTTAAAGGGCATAATATGGCAATTGAATTAGATCGTGCAGCTGGTTCAACGATGAAGCCGATTTTCGACTACGCTCCTGCAATTGAATATTTAAAATGGGCAACGTACCATCAAATTGATGACTCTCCATTTAAGTATTCAACGGGACAAGAAGTACGAAATTCAGATAGAAGTCATATGGGTCCAATTACAATGCGTGTAGCATTAGAAAAGTCACGAAATATCCCAGCAATTAAGACTGCGAAAGAAGTTGGAATTAATAAATCAAAAGACTTCTCTGAGAAATTAGGCATTACATTTAATGCGGCACCGACTGAATCAACAGCGATTGGTACAAATGAAGTATCACCAACTGAAATAGCGGGCGCTTATGCGGCATTTGGTAATGAGGGTAAATATACGAAACCGCATTTTGTTAAGAAAGTCGTTTATCCAGATGGTAAGTCACAAAGTTTTGGACAAAAACCAAAACAAGTTATGACAGATTCTACAGCATATATGATTACAGATATGCTTCGTACTGTAGTTACATCAGGTACTGGTACATCTGCAAACGTAGCATCCTTAGATGTAGCTGGTAAAACGGGTACGACAAACTACTCATCAAAACAATTAGCTCAATATAAAATTCCAGAAAGTGCAACTCGTGATAGTTGGTTTGCTGGATATACACCGCAATATACGATGGCAGTATGGACTGGGTATATGAAAGATGGTAAAGACGAGTATATTAGTAGTAAAAATACGAAAATTGCACAGTTGATCTTTAAAGAAATGATGAGCGAAATGGCTACAGATAAATCACGCTTTAAAATGCCAAGTAGCGTCATTCAAGAAGGTAGTGAGCTACGTATAAAAGGTGAAAAACGTGATTCATCGCCAAATACTAGCGTGCCGGATACAACGGAGCAACCAAAACAAGATCAACAGCAAAAAACTGAAGAAGAGAAAAAGCAAGAAGAATTAAAGAAACAAGAAGAACTGAAAAAACAAGAAGAACAAAAGCAACAAGAGGAACTTAAGAAGCAAGAAGAACAAAAGAAACTAGAAGAGCAAAAGAAACTAGAAGAGCAAAAGAAACAAGAAGAAGAAAAGAAACAAAATGAACAAAATAACGGAAATGGTCAAGGAACGACACCTCCAGCGAATAATGGAGGAGGCCAAGGAACGACACCTCCAGCAAATAACGGAGGAGGTCAAGGAACGACACCTCCAGCTAATAACGGAGGAAACCAAGGGACGACACCTCCAGCAAATAGCGGAGGAGGCCAAGGAACGACACCTCCAGCACATAATGATGGAGGTCAAGGAACTCCAACCCCACCTGCAACAGTACAACCAAATAATGGTGGAAATGCAGGAGAGGTTCCTGCCAATAATGGACAATAAGAAAAATTTATAGAAAAGTTTTCAAAAGAGCACTTAAGATTTGTAGGAATTTACAATCTTAAGTGCTTTTTTCATTTTGCTACAGAAAATGTAATGTTAAGGGCTGGATAGAAGAAAAAGAGTGAATTAACGTAAAGAGAGGAAAGTCTATTTGCAAAAGATGGTATGTGTTGGTTATCCCGCAAAGTGACTAACTGTGATGAATCATATAAAGTATTAAATAAGTAAAAATTATATTCAAATCTTTAATAAATATCTTTCTTTAATGGTTACTTTAGTTGGGGAAACAATTTAAAAAGTCGAATTTCTTATTTAGGAAATTCGACTTTTTTATGTTGAAACTGGAGTGAAGTTAATCTTTATTGCAATGTAGGGGGAATACAGTGATGGCTATTAAATGTTAAACGTACCATAAAAATTTTGAAAATAAATTGATGGGAAATGATAAAAGACTTGGGCCTGAGGTGGTGGAGCGTAGCTAGGGTGATAAAAGGTAGTGCTACTTGGATGGGCACCATGATGCCAAAATGAAGGGGTAGTTTGACCTGGTGATTGGTATTGTTGCCAAATTTCTGGAAGTTCAATGCCGACATCGGAACTTGCTGTATGAACGGCGGGGGCATGTATTTCGGGTATCGAAGGAACCGCGACAGTTACTCTTGATGATAATACCCACATAAAATAATCACTCCTAAGTTGTGATAATAAATTAGTATATTCTTTTCACACGTATAAAGGTACATATATAGGACTTTCGTTTAAAACATGCGTACAAAGTCTTAAGACTAATGTAAGCTGATGGTGGACTATTTAATAAGAAAAGATACGTCTATTTGCGGAGGGAAAAAAGATCAATAAAATGTACAATGAGGGTGTTAATCGTAATATTTTACGAGTGTATGGAGGGATTTTTATGGAACGATTATGGACGAAATCATTTATTCAAATGACTTTCGCAATGTTATTTTTATTTACAGGATTTTATTTACTTGTCCCAACGCTACCGCTATTTATTAAAGAGATAGGTGGCAATGAATCGCAAGTTGGACTCATGATGGGGATGTTTACAATAGCTGCTGTTGTAATACGACCGATTATTGGAGGAATGTTAGATCAATATGGTAGAAGATCCTTTATTATTTTCGGACTCATCTTTTTTGGATTAACGATGTATTCCTATAATATAGCATCGACTATTGTCCTTTTAGCTGTTTTACGTGTTATTCACGGAGTAACATGGGCTGTTTCTACAACAGCTGTTGGAACAGCAATAACGGATATTATTCCAGATTCACGCCGCGGTGAAGGTATGGGTTGGTACGGGATGGCGATGACAATTGCAATGGCGATCGGACCAATGATTGGACTATGGGTTGTACAAAATTATTCATTTCATGGTCTATTTTTATTAGCGACGTTGTTATCTTTTATGGCAGTCGTATTATCACTAATAACGAAGATGCCATTTACGCCACAAAAAGAAAAAGGAAAAATTCAGCTATTTGAGAAATCTGTATTAACAATCACGATTGTAGTATTCTTTTTATCGTTTGCATATGGAGGAATTACAACCTTTTTACCGTTATTTGCATCATCAATTCATGTGAATCCGGGAACTTTCTTTCTTGTATATGCAATTGCATTAACAATTGTAAGACCAATTTCAGGGAAACTATTAGATAAGTATGGAGAAGTATTCATCATACTCCCCGCATTATGTATTACTATTTTAGCTATAGTTGTTTTAACTATTTCAAATAGTTTGTTAGGTGTAATTATCGCAGCAACATTATACGGTATTGGATTTGGTTCAGCGCAGCCAGCTTTGCAAGCGGCAATGCTTACAATTGTTGATCCGAGTAAAAGAGGAGTTGCGAATGCTTCATTTTTTACAGCATTTGATTTAGGAATCGGATTAGGTGCTATTTTACTTGGAGTGGTTTCACAAATGTTTGGTTATCGTATTTTATTTTCAGGGAGCGCAATTTCAGCATTAATAGCCTTAATTATTTTCGTCTTCTTTGTAAAACAACGATTAGGAAAAAAAGAGTTTGCGTAAACTGGAGGAATAAAGATGAGAATTTCAATTGATCGTAAAGCTCTGCAATGGTTCCAGGAAGAATTACGTATAAAGCACGGTGAATCTGTACGTTTTACTGTAAGGTACGGAGGGGATAGTTCAATTCAGCCCGGATATTCTTGAGGGGTTGTTGCTGAGAAAGCAGATGGGGAAATAGTGTCAGTTGAGAAGGAAGGTATTATATTCTTTGTAGATTGTGATGATCTTTGGTATTTTCAAAACTATGATTTATTTGTAAGTTATTATGAGAAAATGGAAGAAATTCAATTTAATTATGTAAAATAATAACTTTATTAAAAATGAATAAGTTTTATATAAAAATTATATTTAAGAGATAGTGAAATAAATATCATATAGTAACGAGCTGTATTTATGTACAGCTCGTTTTTTCTATTTCTCAAATAAAATTAGAATAATGGTGTATTTGGCGGTGTTATATGAAAAATCTTTATATCTTGTTTTTAAAAATACACAAAGAAGTCTATTCTTTCTTTATAAAACATAATAATTATTTTCAAAAAATTGTATTGTTACAGTAAAAAAAGTGTAGGAAACTTATCATTATAAAATAAATTGAAATCTTCTAAAAACTCTGATACATTGAAATAGAAATGTAGTTTCACAATATTGTAAAGGCTTACAGTTATGTGCACGAAGATCTATTAGGATTGGAGGAAATAATGATGAAAGCTGAAGAAAAATTTTCCCCGGGATTAGATGGTATAGTGGCAGCGGAGACGAAAATCTCGTTTCTTGACACAGTAAAAGGTGAAATTGTAATTCAAGGGTATGACTTAATCGAACTCTCAAAAACAAAAGAGTATTTAGACATTGTGCACCTTTTATTGGAGGAACAACTACCGAATGAAGATGAAAAAGCAGTACTTGAAAAGAAATTAAAAGAAGAATATGCAGTACCAGAAGGTGTATTCAACGTACTAAAGGCATTGCCTAAAGAGACGCATCCTATGGATGGATTACGTACAGGTGTGTCGGCGTTAGCTGGTTACGATAATGATATCGAAAACCGCTCGTTAGAAGTGAATAAAAGCCGAGGGTACAAGCTGTTAAGTAAAGTGCCAAACATTGTAGCGAATAGCTATCATATTTTAAATAATGAGGAGCCAATTGAACCTCTTAAAGAATTATCTTATAGTGCGAATTTCTTCTATATGTTAACTGGTAAAAAACCAACTGAACTTGAGGAGAAGATCTTTGATCGTTCCCTTGTTTTATATAGTGAGCATGAAATGCCAAACTCTACATTTACAGCTCGCGTTATTGCATCAACACAATCAGATTTATACGGTGCTTTAACAGGTGCAGTTGCATCTTTAAAAGGAAGTTTACATGGCGGTGCAAATGAAGCGGTTATGTACATGCTTTTAGAAGCTGGTAATGTTGAGAAATTTGAAGAGTTATTACAGAAGAAACTATATAACAAAGAAAAAATTATGGGCTTTGGACACCGTGTTTATATGAAGAAGATGGATCCAAGAGCACTTATGATGAAGGAAGCTTTAAAACAGTTATGTGATGTAAAAGGTGATTATACACTATATGAAATGTGTGAAGCTGGAGAAAAGATTATGGAAAAGGAGAAGGGAATTTATCCAAATCTTGATTATTATGCAGCTCCAGTATATTGGATGCTAGGTATTCCAATTCAACTTTACACACCAATCTTCTTTAGCTCTAGAACAGTGGGATTATGTGCACACGTTATTGAGCAACATGCAAATAATCGTTTGTTCCGTCCACGTGTAAATTATATTGGCGAGCGACATGTACTTAGTAAATAAGAACAACTGGGGAGTTGTTAGCGCCGCCCGCCAGATGGGTGTTTGACCGACACCCATCATTAATAATAACGAATTTTCGACAGAAAGGGAAGGATAGCATGATTAAAACAAATGAAATTAAGCAAAAAGATGCATTATTAGAAGAGATTACGGATTATGTATTAAATAAAGAGGTTACTAGTGCAGAAGCATTCAGTACAGCTCGTTACGTATTACTTGATACACTTGGATGTGGAATTTTAGCACTACAATATCCAGAATGTACGAAATTACTAGGACCAGTTGTGCCAGGAACAGTCGTGCCAAATGGTACACGTGTACCAGGTACGTCTTATGTACTAGATCCAGTAAAAGGTGCATTTAATATCGGATGTATGATCCGTTGGTTAGACTATAACGATACTTGGCTTGCAGCAGAGTGGGGACATCCATCTGATAACTTAGGCGGAATTTTAGCGGTTGCAGATTATATTAGCCGTGTTCGTATTTCAGAAGGAAAAGAAGCTTTAAAAGTACGTGAAGTATTAGAAATGATGATTAAAGCACATGAAATTCAAGGCGTCCTTGCTTTAGAAAACAGCTTAAACAGAGTTGGTCTTGACCATGTATTATATGTAAAAGTAGCAACAACTGCAGTAGTTGCGAAAATGCTTGGCGGAACACGTGAAGAAATCTTTAATGCATTATCACATGCGTGGATTGATAATTCTAGTCTTCGTACATATCGTCATGCTCCAAATACGGGCTCACGTAAATCATGGGCTGCAGGTGACGCAACGAGCCGCGGTGTTCATCTTGCAATGACTGCTCTAAAAGGTGAAATGGGTTATCCAACAGCATTATCTGCACCAGGTTGGGGATTCCAAGATGTATTATTTAACAAACAAGAATTAAAATTAGCTAGACCACTAGAGTCTTATGTAATGGAAAATGTATTATTTAAAGTATCATATCCAGCAGAATTCCATGCACAAACAGCTGCAGAGTGTGCTGTGAAATTACATCCAGAAATTAAAGAAAGATTAGATGAGATTGACCGTATTACAATTACAACTCATGAATCAGCAATTCGTATTATCGATAAAGAAGGTCCATTAAATAACCCGGCTGATCGTGATCATTGTTTACAATACATTACGGCAATTGGTTTATTAAAAGGAGATATCGTTGCGGATGACTATGAGGATGCAGTAGCAAATGATCCACGTGTAGATGAATTACGTAATAAGATGGTTGTTGTTGAAAACAAACAGTACAGTTTAGATTACCTTGACCCGAACAAGCGCTCAATCGCCAACGCTGTTCAAGTTCATTTCAAGGATGGCACTGTAACAGAAAATGTGGAATGTGAATATCCACTTGGTCATCGTTTCCGTAGAGACGAAGCAATTCCAAAAGTTGTTCGAAAATTCACTGCAAATATGGCAGGTCATTATTCTAGTAAGCAACAAGAACAAATTCATGAAGTTTGTTTAAATGAAGAAAAGCTAGAAAATATGAATGTAAATGAATTTGTAGATCTATTCTTAATTTAATAATAGGGGGAATTTAGAATGGCTTGGGTTGTGAAAAAGCAGTCAACACAAGAGGAGCTTGCGAATCGATTCCGAGCTTTAGTAGAAGCAAATGAAATTTTGCAAATTCCAGGTGCTCATGATGCAATGGCGGCTTTAGTTGCAAAAAATACAGGTTTTTCAGCTCTTTATTTATCAGGAGCTGCTTATACTGCAAGTAAAGGCTTACCAGATTTAGGTATCGTGACGTCTACTGAAGTGGCTGAGAGAGCAAGAGATCTAGTTAGAGCTACAGATTTACCAGTTCTTGTTGATATTGATACAGGATTTGGCGGTGTATTAAACGTAGCGAGAACAGCAGTAGAAATGGTGGAAGCAAAAGTTGCGGCTGTTCAAATTGAAGATCAACAATTACCGAAGAAATGTGGACATTTAAATGGTAAGAAACTTGTTACTACAGAAGAATTAGTTCAAAAAATTAAAGCGATTAAAGAAGTTGCGCCAAGCTTATATATTGTGGCACGTACAGATGCTCGCGGTGTAGAAGGCTTAGATGAAGCGATCGAAAGAGCGAACGCCTATGTAAAAGCAGGTGCAGATGCGATATTCCCTGAAGCGCTTCAATCAGAAGAAGAGTTCCGTCTATTTAATAGTAAAGTAAATGCGCCTTTACTTGCGAATATGACTGAGTTCGGGAAAACACCGTATTATAGTGCAGAGGAATTTGCAAATATGGGCTTCCAAATGGTTATTTATCCTGTAACTTCACTTCGTGTTGCAGCGAAAGCATATGAGAATGTGTTTACTTTAATTAAGGAAACAGGTTCTCAAAAAGATGCACTTTCAAGTATGCAAACGAGAAGTGAGTTATATGAAACAATTTCATATCATGACTTTGAAGAATTAGATACTGGAATTGCAAAAACAGTATTATCAGAGGATCAATAGATAAAACAACTAAGGCGATGAGAATACATCTTTGGCAAAACGAACTGCTTGATGTGAAAATTCATCGCCTTCTGTTTTCAAAAATAAGAAATTCCACTCATCGTAGACGAGCATACATAGTAGCAAGTAAGGCCGAAATGATAGGGGGATTCAGATGGAGAAAACGAAGTTACCGTGGGATGAATTTTTTTCACTTAATAAAGATGTGAATCATGCTTTCTTTACGCCAGAAGATTTTTCAGGTGATGAAGATTTAATCGCAAAAACGACAGAACAATTCGTTAAACAAGAAATTGTTCCACAAATGGACAATATAGAAAAACATAACTATAAAGTTTCTCGTCAATTATTTGAGAAAGCTGGGGAACTTGGATTATTAGGTATTGAGGTACCAGAAGATTATGGCGGATTCGAGTTAGGAAAGGCTGTCTCAGGTCTTGTAGCAGAGAAAATGGGTTACGCTGGGGCATTTAGCGTTTCCTTTAATATACACGCTGGTGTTGGTACATTGCCTTACATATATTACGGAACGAAAGAACAGAAAGAAAAATATTTGCCGAAAATTGCGTCTGGAGAATGGATTGGGGCTTATGCTTTAACTGAGCCAAATGCTGGCTCGGATGCATTAAGTGCAAAAACGAGCGCAGTATTGAATGAAGATGGTACAGCTTGGAAGTTAAATGGTGAGAAGCAATGGATTACAAATGCTCATATGGCAGATGTATACGTTGTTTTTGCGAAGACAAATAAAGGAATGACAGCGTTTATTGTCGAAAGAACATGTGAAGGTGTATCTATTGGATTAGAAGAAAAGAAAATGGGGATTAAAGGTTCTTCAACGGCTACCCTAATTTTAGAAGATGTTGTCATCCCTGCTGAAAATGTTTTAGGGGAAGTTGGGAAAGGGCATCACGTAGCTCTTAATATTCTTAACTTTGCTAGACTTAAACTTGCTTTTGGAAATATTGGAACGGCAAAACAAGCAATTGGTTTGTCGGTACAATATGGAAAAGAGCGAAAACAGTTCCAAACGGAATTAGTAGATTTTACGATGATTCAAGAGAAAATTGCAAATATGATCATTGCTACATATGGAGCAGAAAGTGCAGCTTATCGTACAGCAGGTGTAATCGATGAAGCAATTCATGAGAGCGATGAAGATCTTATGAAGAAAATGTCCCAATTTGCAATTGAATGTGCACTGAATAAAGTGAACGCTTCTGAAACACTTGCTTATATCGTAGATGAAGCTGTACAAATTCATGGTGGTTACGGTTATATGCAAGAGTATGAGGTAGAACGATTATATCGTGATGCTAGAATTAGTCGTATTTTTGAAGGAACGAATGAAATTAATAGATTAACAGTTGCCAAAATGTTAATGAAGCAAATCGAACAATTAGAAGATACTGAAGTAGAAAGTGATGTAGCAAATGTCGAAAGAAACCATCGTTATATTTTATTAGCGAAAAAATTGTTGAAACAATCTTTGAAAACGCTCTCTAAAACTCCAGGTCTAAAAATCGACCAAGAACAAGAATATTCACGTGTAATTTCAAATATGTTGACGGACGTGTACGTCATGGAATCAGCGTTTTTACGTACGAGAAAAGCGGTAAGTAAAAATGGTGAGGAAAAAGAACGTACGAAGCAACTCATAACGGATGTTATTTGTGAAGAAGGATACCGTAAAGTAGAAGAAGCAGCGATTTCTGTACTTTCGGCGGCTGTCACAGAAGAACAAGATAGACATGTGATTTTAGCTGAAATCCGTCAATTATTAGTACCTTTATACACGAACGTATTTACGAAGAAGAGAGAAATTGCGAAAGCTATTATAAATCGCGGGAAATATATTGTGTAAATAGGAGGAAAGCGATATGAAAAAGATTGGTTTTATCGGTTTAGGTAACATGGGTCTTCCGATGTCAAAAAATCTAGTTAAATCAGGTTACACAGTATATGGCGTGGACTTAAATAAAGAGGCAGAAGCGTCCTTTGAAAAAGAAGGCGGAATTATCGGTCTATCAATCTCAAAACTAGCAGAAACATGTGATGTAGTTTTTACAAGTTTACCTTCACCTCGCGCTGTTGAAGCGGTATATTTTGGAGCAGAAGGATTATTTGAAAATGGTCACTCGAATGTAGTTTTCATTGATACAAGTACGGTATCGCCGCAGTTAAACAAACAATTAGAGGAAGCTGCAAAGGAAAAGAAAGTAAACTTTTTAGCAGCACCTGTGAGCGGCGGTGTAATTGGAGCCGAAAATCGTACATTAACGTTTATGGTTGGTGGATCAAAAGAGGTATATGAGAAAACGGAATCTATCATGGGCGTACTAGGCGCGAATATTTTCCACGTTAGTGAGCAGATTGATAGTGGTACAACTGTTAAGTTAATTAATAACTTATTAATTGGTTTTTATACAGCTGGTGTGAGTGAAGCTTTAACATTAGCGAAAAAGAACAATATGGATTTAGATAAAATGTTTGATATTTTAAATGTAAGTTATGGTCAAAGCAGAATCTATGAACGTAATTTTAAAAGTTTTATAGCACCTGAAAACTACGAGCCAGGATTTACTGTGAACTTATTGAAGAAAGATTTAGGGTTTGCAGTTGACTTAGCTAAGGAAAGCGAACTCCATTTACCGGTAAGCGAAATGTTATTAAACGTATATGACGAAGCGAGTCAAGCTGGATATGGTGAAAACGATATGGCAGCTTTATATAAGAAAGTTAGCGAGCAATTAATTTCTAATCAAAAATAAATTATACAAAGGAGAGAATATAATGATTACAACTGAAATTAAACGAGTAAAAAATCACATTAACGGTGAGTGGGTTGAATCGACAGGTACGGAAGTAGAAGCAGTTCCAAATCCAGCGACTGGAAAAATTATCGCTTACGTTCCACTATCTCCAAAAGAAGATGTTGAAAAAGCTGTTGAAGCGGCAAAAGCAGCATTCGAAACATGGTCTAAAGTACCAGTTCCGAATCGTTCAAGAAATTTATATAAATATTTGCAGCTATTACAAGAAAATAAAGATGAGCTTGCAAAAATCATTACGCTAGAAAATGGTAAGACGCTAACGGATGCAACAGGTGAAGTACAGCGTGGTATTGAAGCGGTAGAACTTGCAACATCTACGCCAAATTTAATGATGGGTCAAGCGCTGCCGAATATTGCTAGCGGAATTGATGGATCGATTTGGCGCTACCCAATCGGAGTTGTTGCTGGTATTACGCCGTTTAACTTCCCGATGATGATTCCGTTATGGATGTTCCCACTTGCAATTGCTTGCGGTAATACATTCGTATTAAAAACATCGGAAAGAACGCCACTTTTAGCGGAGCGACTTGTAGAATTATTCTATGAAGCAGGTTTCCCAAAAGGCGTATTAAATTTAGTACAAGGCGGAAAAGATGTTGTAAATAGCATTTTAGAAAATAAAGATATTCAAGCTGTTTCGTTCGTTGGCTCTGAGCCGGTAGCTCGTTACGTATATGAAACAGGTACGAAACACGGAAAACGTGTACAAGCGTTAGCAGGTGCGAAAAACCATGCGATTGTAATGCCAGATTGCAATCTTGAGAAAACAGTACAAGGTGTAATTGGATCTGCATTTGCAAGTAGTGGAGAGCGCTGCATGGCATGCTCAGTAGTAGCAGTAGTGGATGAGATTGCTGATGAATTCATTGATGTATTAGTAGCAGAAACGAAAAAATTAAAAGTAGGCGATGGCTTTAACGAAGATAACTATGTTGGACCATTAATCCGTGAATCTCATAAAGAGCGCGTTTTAGGCTATATTAATAGCGGTGTAGCAGATGGGGCAACTTTATTAGTAGATGGCCGTAAAATTAATGAAGAAGTTGGAGAAGGTTACTTTGTAGGTGCGACAATCTTTGATGGCGTGAATCAAGAAATGAAAATTTGGCAAGATGAAATTTTTGCTCCAGTATTAAGCATTGTACGTGTTAAAGATTTAGAAGAAGGTATTAAACTAACAAATCAATCTAAATTTGCAAATGGTGCGGTTATTTATACGTCAAATGGTAAACATGCACAAACATTCCGTGATAACATCGATGCTGGTATGATTGGTGTAAACGTAAACGTTCCAGCACCAATGGCATTCTTCGCATTTGCAGGAAATAAAGCTTCATTCTTTGGTGATTTAGGTACAAATGGTACAGATGGCGTTCAATTCTATACACGTAAAAAAGTTGTAACTGAGCGCTGGTTTTAATATAGAGTAAACAGCCAAATCAGCTATTAAATGAAAACCACCACTATTAATAGTGGTGGTTTTCATCTTGTTAATTATTTTTTTCAAAAGCTAGTTTAATACCAAATCCAATTAGGACGACTCCTGTTAGCCCTTGAATATAACGTTGCGTCTTTGGTTTTTTCATAAAAGCACTAATTTTATCAATTAAAAATATATAAAATGCAAACCAAATGACTGTTAAAACGAGGTAAGTAAGGCCCATTACAAGAAGTTGAATAAATGTATTATGATTTGGATTTAAAAATTGCGGTAAAAAAGTTAAAAAGAAGACTGCAACTTTAGGATTTAATAAATTTGTAAGAAATCCTTGGCGAAAGCAAGAAGTATGTTCGTTTTCATTATTCAAAGATAGATCATTTGTATCTAAGTTTTCTTTGTTTCTTACTGCTAAAAGGGCTTTAATACCGATATATATTAAATAGAGAGCCCCAACGTACTTGAAAATAGAAAATAAAAGAGCTGACTTTACAATAAGTGCAGAAAGACCAATTACAGCAGCTAAAGTATGAATTAATAGTGCAATACATGTACCAAACACTGTTTTCACTCCACCGATTTTACCAGCAACCAATGTGTTTTTCGTAGCCATTGCTGTATCTGGACCAGGTAAAATGATAAGGCAAATAGACATAATGATGAAAAGAAGATAATTTTCTATCATAGCCGCCCCTCCTTTTTATTTTTAGAATATTTGATTAAAATCAGTGTAGCACAAAAATGGATTTAATAAAATTAAATTTTATTAAAAATTATTAAATAAAAAAGGCTATATAGTAGCTGTAATTTCACTACTATATAGCCTCGATTTTATCCCGCTATTTGCGAGTAGTAAGATTTCCACCGCACAAGATTTAGCTGGAGCAAAGAAATTAGGTGGGGGATGAACAAACCACCCACTCGTTACAGTTTCATTTTATGCATTAAGTAAATTAAAGAAACGATTCACATCTTCTTCTGAAACGTCACTTAACTGTTTATATTTATAATTCGGATTTTGATCTTTATCAACGACAACGGAGCGTACTCCTTCGAAGAAATCTTCATGTCTCATGAAGTTTTTAGCAAGTATAAGGTCCGTAGCGAAACATTCTTCAACGGATTTATCTTGTCCATCAATAAACTGTTTTAATGTTACTTTTAGTGAAATAGGGGATTTTGATAACAGTGTTTCTTTCGTTTTTAGAGCAAAGGAGCTTTCATCTTTCTCCAATGAATGGATGATTTCTTCAATTGTATCGAAAGCAAAATGTGAATTGATTACTTCTAATGAAGGAGTCAGCTCGCTTTCTAAGTTTGGAGCAGTTGCGAATGTACGAATAACTTCTTTTAAATTAGTATGTACATCATCTTCTTTATGCCAATTTACACTTTCAAGTTCAGTAAGAAACTCTTGTAATGAATCAGATGTCATAAAGTAATCAGCAGCATTAATAAATAATACGTCAGAAGCTTTTAAAATAGATGCTGTTAAAGCAACGAAGCGTCCTGTATATCCAGGTGCTTTATTTAAGAAATATGCAGCTCCGACATCTGGGAAGAAGCCGATATTCATCTCTGGCATTGCCCATTTCGTACGTTCAGTTACAATGCGATACTTCGCACCATTTGTAAGACCGACACCACCGCCCATTACAATTCCATCTAAACAAGCAATAATCGGTTTTGTATATTGATAAATATATGTATCAATTTCATACTCTTCTTCAAAAAAACTTTCTGCATGTTGCAATGCCACTTCATTGGAACGCGCTTCATAAAGAGTTTTAATGTCGCCACCTGCACAAAAACCTTTTGTGCCAGCTCCTTTTAACACGATAAGTGCAATACGCTCATCGCGTTCCCACTCTTTAAGTTTTTGTCCGATAGGTTGTAACATGTCATAAGATAAAGAATTAAGTGCTTTTGGACGGTTTAAAGTAATTGTTGCAACGCCGTTTTCACTAACAGAAAATAAAACGTGTTCAGTCATAATGCATCCTCCCTTACATATCTTCTTATTCTTAATTCTTGATATGTACTGAAATGTCCTTTATAAATTTCGTCAAAAGTTGACGGTAAATATTAATTTGGTCACCGCGTATTTTGACGAGTTATCTTTGCAGGATTTCAGAGACTGAGGGGGAATATTACAACATTACTGTAAGTGTAATTATTTGAAGTTATAATGATAAAAGCGCTATTATATAGGTGTGAATTGTTCATTATCAATTCTAAAAAGAGTGTTTGAAGAAAAAATGAATCGTACAATTGTAATAAAAAATTTTACACTGAATTAGAAATAGAGAAAGGAGAAATCGGAATGCCAGGACCTTTACTATTGTCGGTTATTATTTTGTCTTCTTTAATGATAGGGATAACGCAGTATTTTCATCATACAGATACGACAGAAGAAGTGAAGGATAAAGTACGTCTCGTATTTCCGATTTTTATAATATCTATTTCATTCTGTATTTTATTAAATAAAGATGGGTACATTGTCGCAGTGTTCTCATTTTTCGTCGCAATCGTTTTAATTACCGTTTTATATTATGTAATGAAAGACTTTATACAAAAATAAAGATGTCATAATAGGCATTTTTATTTTGGGAAAAATATAAAATTTCACATACCGTATTTTATATAAAATACATAAAACATATAACAATAGAAAAGTATGTACTTTGCTGTGTATGTACTTGTCAATCTTGCATAGCCACTATACTATTAAAATGTAGAGATTATAAAAAGGGGTTGTATCTATCATGAAATTTGAGATGCACACAAAAATTATTTCAAATGAAAAAGAAGTAAGATTACATATTGAAGAAAATATATTTAAATTAATATTGGATGGTTATCACTTATTTACAATTCAAGAAATATTGCCTTTATATAAATCAAATGAAGAAAGAATTGGAAGTGCAACGATATTGAAGCTAGAGTGGGAGAACGGAAAAACTACAATAAACTATCAACTCGTTTCACTAAAATCAGTAAATTAAAAGGAGTAGAAAAATATGAAGTTATTTCATACAGCGGATTGGCATTTAGGTAAGCTTGTTCATGGCGTGTATATGACTGAAGACCAAAAGATTGTATTAGATCAGTTTGTACAGGCTGTTAAAGAAGAAAAACCAGATGCTGTAATTATTGCAGGGGATTTATATGACCGAGCAATTCCACCTACAGAAGCAGTAGACTTATTAAATGATGTGCTGCAAAAAATAGTTATTGATTTACAAACACCAGTTATTGCAGTAGCTGGTAATCATGATAGTCCGGATCGTATCCATTTTGGAAGTAGTTTAATGAAAAAACAGGGATTACATATTGCAGGCCAATTTCAATTCCCGTATGAACCTGTTGTACTAAATGATGAATATGGAGAGGTTCACTTCCATCTAATACCGTATGCAGACCCAAGCATAGTTAGACACGTGTTGAAAAATGAAGACGTACGTTCTCATGATGATGCGATGCGCATTTTTATGAATGAGCTCTCTGAAACAATGGATAAAGAAGCTAGACATGTATTTGTTGGACATGCATTTGTAACTTCTTCAGGAGAAGCGGAGGAGAATACAAGTGATGCAGAACGACCACTTTCAATTGGTGGTGCTGAATATGTAAATAGTCATTATTTTGATAAGTTTCATTACACAGCGCTTGGACATTTACATCAAGCGCATTTCGTACGTAATGAGACCATTAGATATTCAGGTTCACCACTTGCCTATTCAATTTCTGAAGAGAAACATAAAAAAGGTTATTACATTGTAGAACTGAATGAAACTGGTGAAGTAGCAATTGAAAAAAGGTTACTTTCACCACGTCGTAAAATGCGAACAGTAGAAGCGAAAATAGATGAATTATTACAGCACCCAGTAAGTGAAGATTACGTATTTGTAAAATTATTAGACGAAAACCCTGTCTTACAGCCAATGGAGAAAATACGATCTGTATATCCAAATGCAATGCACGTTGAAAGAGCGATGCAAAGGCGAGAACTCACAGATACAAATGAAGTAACTGTTTCAAGACATAAAACGGATGATTTATCTCTTTTAAAGGCTTTCTATAAAGAAATGAAAGGGTTAGATTTATCAGAAGAGAAAGAACGCCTATTTATAGATGTATTACAAACAGTGCAAGAACGGGAAGGTGAACGAGGATGAGACCGATTCAGCTTATTATGACAGCATTCGGGCCATATAAACAGAAAGAAGTAATCGATTTTGAAGATCTTGGAGAACATCGTATTTTCGCTATTTCTGGGAATACGGGAGCTGGAAAAACAACGATTTTTGATGCGATTTGTTATGTGTTATATGGTGAGGCTAGTGGAGAAGAACGTAGTGATACGAGCATGCTTCGAAGTCAATTTGCTGATGATGATGTTTATACAAGTGTAGAACTAACCTTTCAGTTAAAAGGGAAGCGCTATGAAATAAAAAGACAACTTGGACATAAAAAACAAGGGAATAAGACCATTACAGGACATGCAGTAGAATTATATGAAGTGATTGATGGAGAAAACGTTCCAGCCGTCGATCGTTTTCATGTAACAGACGTAAACAAAAAAGTGGAGGATTTAATTGGGTTAAGTAAACATCAATTTAGCCAAATTGTTATGTTACCACAAGGGGAATTCCGAAAACTATTAACATCTGAGACAGAAAACAAAGAAGAGATTTTACGTCGCATTTTTAAAACGGATCGTTATAAATTAATGCGTGAGTTACTTGATCAAAAGAGAAAACAATGGAAAGACGTCTTGCAAGAAAAACAAAAAGAGAGAGAGCTCTATTTCCGTAATGTTTTTAAATTACCAATCCGTGATGGAGCATTATTAGAGACATTAGCGGCACAAGAACATGTAAATACGCATCAAGTAGTAGAAGCGTTAGAACAAGAAACAACAGTGTATAAGGCAGAGGTTGAGCAATTACAAGTAGAACAAGATGTTCAAACGAAGCAATTAAAGGATGCAGAAACACGTTTTCATGCAGCAAAATCTGTAAATGAGAAATTTATAGATTTACAACAAAAGAATGAGAAATATAACACTTTACAAGAGAACCGTGCAGCAATTGAAAGAAAAGAAAAATCCTTTAAACGTGCGGAACAAGCAAAGCGCTTATTACCATTTGAACAATGGTATGAAGAAGCGATGCAAAATGAGCAGAAAGCTGAAAGTTTGTTAAAACAGATAATCTTCAAACAAGAACAGATAATGAACAGCTTTGAACTTGCTGAGGAGAAGTATGAAGTAGTAAAGAATAAAGAAGCTGAACGAGAAGAGGCTAAAAAACTTGTTCAAAGATTAGAAGAGTTACAAGCAATCATTGAATCATTAGCTGAGAGAAAGCTGAATTTACAAAATGCCGAGATTCAAATAGGGAAATTAAAAGAAAGTATGCAAAAGTTGGATCAACAACTAGAAGAGCATACAAGCCAAAAACAGAGAATGTCTGATGAATTGCAACAATTAGAACAAGCACTTGAGCAATATGTAGCTAAAGTAGAAGAACTAACGAATATGCGAGAAGATGCAAAAGTTTTAAAGCAAGCATATGATGTTTGGCAAGAAAAACAAAAATTCGAGCAAGAAAAAGAATCGGCAAATAATAAAATGCAAGTGGCAGTTCGCGCATACGAAAACATGGAGCGCCGCTGGTTAAGTGAACAAGCTGGTATATTAGCTCTTCATTTACATGACGGTGAATCTTGTCCAGTATGTGGTAGTACGAATCATCCGCAAAAAGCTACAGAGCAAAGTAATGCGATCGATGAAAAAGAGTTAAACGATTTAAGAGATAAGAAGAACATTGCTGAAAAATTACATGTGCAAGTAGAGGAGAAATGGAATTTTTATCGACTACAATATGAACAAGTGATAGAAGAAGTTGTGAAGCGTGGCTATAACTCCGAAAAATTAGTTGAAACATATAGTGCACTTGTTCAAAAAGGAAAACAATTAGCAGCAGACGTTAATACGTTAAAAGCAAGTGAAGAAACACGTAAGCAGATTGCTGCGAACATGAAAAGCGTAGAAGAAAAAATAGAAGAACTTCAGAAACAAAAACGGGAAGTAGAAACAATGCAGCACCGTACAGAAATGGAGTGCATGCAACTTCGTACGTCATATGAACATGATAAACGAAATATTCCAGAAAACATACAAACAGTACAAGCTTGGAAAGCACAGTTTGACCAAGCTATGCACGAACTCAAGTTTATGGAGGATGAATGGAAGAAAGTGCAGGAAGCGTATCAGCATTGGCAAAATGAAAATATACGTATTCAAGCAGAACAGAAAGGTGCTTCTAATCAATTTGAAAGTGCAAAATTGAAGAAAGAAGAGACTTTCGCACGCTTTATGAAAGAACTAGAACAAAGCGGAGTTACAGATCAATTCACGTATAAAGCAGCCAAATTAAGCGATGCCGAGATGGAGATGTTACAGAAAGAAATTCAAGGTTATTATTCATCTCTTGAAGTGCTTGCAAAACAAATTGAAGAGCTAAACTCAGAATTAAAAGATAAAGAGTATATGGATATTACATCTTTAGGTGAACACATAAAAGAACTAGAAATTAATCTCGATATAATTAAAGAAAAACGTCAACGTGCGCAAAATGCGGTAACATATATTTCTGATTTACATGAAAACATTAGACGTATTGACGAACAAATTCACGAGGAAGAAAAAGCCTTCCAAGAACTTGTTGATTTATATGAAGTAATGAAAGGTGATAACGAAAGTCGTATATCATTTGAACGTTACATTTTAATTGAGTATTTAGAACAAATCGTTCAAATCGCAAATGAACGACTACGTAAATTATCAAATGGACAATTTTATTTAAAACGAAGTGAACGAGTTGAAAAAAGAAACCGTCAAAGTGGATTAGGCTTAGATGTGTACGATGCATACACTGGCCAAACGCGCGATGTAAAAACATTATCCGGCGGAGAGAAATTTAACGCATCACTTTGCTTAGCGCTAGGAATGGCAGATGTCATTCAAGCATATGAAGGTGGTATTTCTATCGAAACGATGTTCATCGATGAAGGGTTCGGTTCATTAGATGAAGAATCATTAACGAAAGCAGTAGATGCCTTAATTGACTTACAAAAATCAGGTCGATTTATCGGTGTCATTTCACACGTCCAAGAGCTGAAAAACGCAATGCCAGCTGTATTAGAAGTAACGAAGCAGAAGGATG
The DNA here is from genome assembly GCF_057809515.1 of Bacillus sp. FG16. NCBI lineage: Bacteria > Bacillati > Bacillota > Bacilli > Caryophanales > Bacillaceae > Bacillus > Bacillus sp. FG16. Next base: position 24,515 of record NZ_JBMDKC010000012.1, on the reverse strand, counting down.
GTTGTAGTCAGACTAGGTTTGTGGTGAAGTAAGCTTAGAAAATGTAGTAGGGAATCTACTGATACTTTTAGTGTCATATGTATGAATCATAAAACGTCGTCTCTTCATATTGGAGGCGACGTTTTATTTTATAAAATATCTATGAATTATCTGTAGAAGGCGGCGTATTCTCCAAACGATTATAAGCTTTAAAGGCTGAAATTGCTGAGATAACCCCGCCTACTAAAAATAAAGCGGATCCTCCAACTAAGATGATACGACTGACATATGTTTCCCGTGCTTCTTCGACTTCTTCTTGTAACGCTGTAGGCATATGAATTCCCCTTTATAAAAGTTGTTTTATAAATAGTATATACAAACGCCTAAAATGTGTTAAAATAACTGATGATTTTATGCAGTGGGTAATTAGATGAGTAGGATGCGAGTGGCTAAATAAATCTTCATCACAAATTTATGCGAACTTCACATAGAGCACATATTAACATTGTATTATGTATATGTACCAAATAAATAAAGTGAATGTAAGTTCTGTTTTCAAAAATTTAAAATCCTTTTATTTCTATATAAAAGTTTTAATCGAGGGTTTTAAAAATTTTGGAAATAGATCTTATAAAAATGGAATTCATATAAAAGGGGAATGTCTTATGACAACATATACAAGTGAAATGAAAAAAACTTTAGTTTCAGAAGAAGATGTAGATATTTTAAAAATTATGGCGCATCCAATCCGACTGCAAATTGTAAATGAATTAAGTACAAGAAAAACTTGTAATGTAACACAATTAACAGAGTTACTGAACATCCCGCAATCTACTGTTTCACAACATTTATCAAAAATGAAGGGTAAAGTGTTACGAGCAGAGAGAAGAGGTTTAGAAATTTATTATCATATTAACAATTTAAAAGCGAGTAAGATTGTTAATGTTTTAGGGTATATAAACTAGTGAAATATTTTTATATAAAATAGCCCCTGCTGTTGAGCAGGGGCTATTTTGTGTTGTTTTATGTATTTGTATTTAAAACTTTATAGTTTTTATGATTTACAATTGTTCGATCAAATTCAAAAGTACCACCGCTTACATTTGTAATTTCAACTAAGACCGATTCAGTATAAAGTTTTAATACAGATCCTGTAATCTTTAAATTGTTTCGTTGAAAAAGTATAGTATCCCCTACGTTTGCTTTCATAGTACCTCCTCATTAAAGACAGAAATATTTTTTATTATATATATTAAACCACGGATAGATATATTAGTGAATATTTAGTTTTATTTATTGGGAAAAAAATTGTGATTTTATGAAAAATAAGGTGAATCGAAGTATAAAAAAATTTTCTATTGTATTTAATCAGTAGTTTTTTGTATTTCATCCTTCGTTTCTTGTAACTGATTCCATGTTTTTGACGCTCTATCTTGTAAGTGCTTACATAAGCGGAAACATCTTATACAATGAAGGTGTTAAATCAAAAGAGGTGACCAAAATGAACATAAAAAAAGTAATTTTAGCGAATAGCATTGAAATAGAAAGAGGAGGCGGAAAGATATGAAAAAATCAACTGTTAATCCATGGTTTGTTGTCCTTGGCACAGTTATAGTACAAATGGGGCTTGGAACGATATATACATGGAGTTTATTCAATCAGCCTTTAGTTAGTAAATACGGTTGGAGTCTTAACGCTGTTGCGATAACTTTCTCAATTACTAGTCTTTCTTTAGCATTTTCAACTTTATTTGCGAGTAAATTGCAAGAAAAATGGGGACTTCGTAAACTTATTATGATAGCTGGATTAGCATTAGGACTAGGGTTAATACTTAGTTCACAAGCGTCTTCATTAATATTGCTTTATGCACTAGCAGGAGTTGTTGTAGGTTATGCAGATGGTACAGCATATATCACTTCACTATCAAATTTAATAAAGTGGTTTCCAGAGCGTAAAGGTCTAATTGCTGGTATTTCTGTCTCTGCATATGGTTCAGGTAGCTTAATCTTTAAATACGTTAACGCACAGTTGATTGAATCAGTTGGTGTATCGCAAGCATTTATATACTGGGGTTTAATTGTTACAGCTATGATTGTAATTGGTGCTTGTTTAATTCATCAAGCTGCAGATCAAAGAGCAGTTCATGAAACAAAAACTAAGGAATACACAACGAAAGAAATGTTAGGCACAAAACAAGTATACTTATTATTTATCATGTTATTTACATCATGTATGAGTGGCTTATACTTAATTGGTATGGTAAAAGACATTGGTGTTCAACTTGTAGGACTTAGCGCAGCAACAGCAGCTAATGCGGTGGCTATGGTTGCAATCTTTAATACATTAGGTCGTATCATTTTAGGACCGTTATCGGATAAAATCGGGCGTTTAAAAATCGTTACTGGTACTTTTGTTGTTATGGCGAGTTCAGTCTTAGTTCTAAGTTTTGTAGATTTAAATTACGGTATATACTTCGTATGTGTAGCAAGTGTAGCGTTTTGCTTTGGTGGAAATATCACTATTTTCCCAGCTATTGTTGGTGATTTCTTCGGTATGAAAAACCATAGTAAGAACTACGGAATTGTGTATCAAGGATTTGGATTTGGGGCGCTTGCAGGTTCCTTTATCGGTGCACTTCTAGGTGGATTCAAACCAACGTTCATGGTGATCGGTGTATTATGTGTCGTGTCATTCATTATCGCAATTTTAATTCAAGCACCTAAACAGAAAAAAGAACACGAAGAAGAGTATCGCAGCGTAGCGTAAGTATACAAATCTTCTATAACACTATGATTACGAAAAAGCATCCTATTCTATTAATTAGGATGCTTTTTTTTATGAGTTATTTTAACAAGGTTAAATTACTTTTGGGATTTTTATAGATGTAAAAGTGAGTGGAACACCCATTTGGATTATATTGGAATATAATAAATTGATACATCGCATTCGAAATATATATTAAATCTTAAATGATAAAGAAGACATTCGTTAGTATTTGTAAGATATATTTTCAGAAAAATATTGAGAAAATATATACTTGAGTTTTTCATAAAGCATTGTAAATGAACGTATCTCTAGTTTGTCTTCTTCAATTTTAAAAAGAGGATTTGGAATTTTATTTATAATATAAGTACATTTAATACGTTTACATATGATTTTATTAAGAAGCATTAAAATACTTTGTCTGAAAAATAAAAAAAGATTGACAAGTTTATTGAGAAACATTATCATTTCGGTGTAAGATAGTAAATGAAAAACATTATCAATAAAATGGATTTTAAAGTAATGCGCACTTGACCAATTAGTTTAGTAAGTGTATTATTTTTTACAACACAACTGATAATGAAAATCAATATCATTGGTGTTACTTAATGAAATTAATGTTTATGTGAAAGGATAGAGAAAATGAACCTAGGGGAATTTGATGGGAAAACAGTTTTAGTAACAGGTGCAGCACAAGGCATAGGCAGTGTTGTTGCCAAAATGTTTTTAGAAAGAGGAGCCACAGTTATTGCGGTTGATCAAAATGAAGAGGGGTTAAATGTACTCTTAAATCAAAATGAATTAAATAATACACGTATGAAAACGTTTCGTTTAGATGTGAGTGATAGCGCTGCTGTTGAAGACATGGTAAATCATATTGCAAATGAAATAGCGCCAATAGATATTTTAGTAAACGTTGCAGGGATTTTGCGTATGGGACCAATTCATTCGTTAAGTGATGAAGATTGGAATAAAACATTCTCTGTAAATACTACAGGGGTTTTCAATATGTCCCGAACGGTAAGTAAAAATATGATGTTAAGAAAATCAGGGGCAATTGTTACAGTCGGTTCAAATGCGGCAAATACGCCGAGAATGGAGATGGCTGCGTATGCTGCGTCAAAGGCTGCAACGACGATGTTTATGAAATGTTTAGGACTAGAGCTTGCGGCATACAATATACGCTGCAACTTAGTTTCTCCAGGTTCTACTGAAACTGAGATGCAAAGATTACTATGGGCTGATGAGAATGGAGCTAAAAATATAATTGCTGGTTCTCAAAATACATATAGACTCGGAATTCCATTACAAAAAATTGCACAACCTTCAGAAGTTGCTGAAGCAGTGTTATTTTTAGCCTCAGATAGAGCAAGTCATATTACAATGCACAATTTATGTGTCGATGGCGGTGCTACGTTAGGAGTTTAATAAAAATTCAGGAGGTTATTATATTATGAATGAACATATAGCTGTAAAGGAATTGTCAGAAAAACTTTTAGAAGATTATAAGACTGAATCTTCATTCTTTTTTGCTTCACCAACTCGAACTATATTAGCAGAAGGAGAGTTTACTACAGTAAAGCATCGTGAAATTGAAAATTTCCCAGAGCTTGTGCAAGCGACATTAAGTAATGCGAAACAAGCTGGAAATCCAAATCCTATCGTTGTGGGTGCTTTGCCATTTGATCGTAGAAAAGAAGTTCAACTTATGGTACCAGAATATAGTAGAATTTCTGAGCGTTTACAATTGGATACAACAAATCAGCTTGAAACAAATGAGAACGTAACATTTGAAATGACGCCAGTACCAGACCCTGAAGTTTATATGAATGGTGTGAAGCAAGGAATTAAAAAAATACAGGACGGTGATTTAAAGAAAATCGTTCTATCTAGATCGTTAGATGTTAAATCTTCCGAAAAGATTGATAAGCAAAAACTTCTGCGAGAATTAGCAGAACATAATAAGCATGGTTATACATTTGCTGTGAATTTACCGAAAGATGAAAAAGAGAACAGTAAGACGCTAATTGGAGCAAGTCCTGAATTGCTTGTTTCACGTAATGGTATGCAAGTTATTTCTAATCCGTTAGCTGGTTCAAGGCCACGTAGTGAGGACCCAGTAGAAGATAAAAGAAGAGCAGAGGAATTACTTTCTTCTCCAAAAGATTTACATGAACATGCGGTAGTAGTTGAAGCGGTTGCCGCTGCACTTCGTCCGTATTGTCATACATTACATGTTCCAGAAAAGCCATCAGTTATTCATAGTGAAGCGATGTGGCATTTGTCTACAGAAGTGAAAGGTGAACTTAAGGATCCAAATACTTCTTCTTTACAATTAGCAATTGCCCTTCATCCTACGCCAGCAGTTTGCGGAACTCCGATGGAAAAAGCAAGAGAGGCTATACAGCATATTGAGCCATTTGACCGCGAGTTCTTTACAGGAATGCTAGGATGGAGCGATTTAAATGGAGATGGAGAATGGATTGTTACAATTCGTTGTGCTGAAGTACAAGAAAATACACTTCGTTTATATGCAGGAGCTGGAGTTGTTGCTGAGTCAAAACCAGAAGATGAGTTAGCAGAAACATCGGCTAAGTTCCAAACAATGTTAAAAGCTTTAGGGTTAAGAGATAGTTCACTTAATGAAAAATAGGGGGAAGAAAGAATGCTAGTAGGTTATACGGAATGGCCAAAAGAATTTGCAGATCGTTATCGAGAAGAAGGGTGTTGGCTTGGTGAAACATTTGGAGGAGTGTTAAGAGAGCGGGCTGAGAAATACGGAGATCAAATCGCGGTTGTAAGCGGTAAGACGCATATAACGTATAGTGAACTTGATAAAAAGGTAGATTGTTTAGCAGCAGGTTTACTGAGTTTAGGAATAAAGAAAGAGGACAGAGTTGTAATCCAGTTACCTAACATTATCGAGTTTTTCGAAATATGTTTTGCACTATTTCGAATTGGAGCGCTTCCTGTCTTTGCACTACCTTCACATCGAAGTAGTGAAATTAGTTATTTTTGTGAGTTTGGCGAGGCGAACGCTTACGTTATTTCAGATAAGGCTCTCGGTTTTGATTATCGAAAACTAGCAAGAGAAGTGAAAGAGAAAGTGCCAACTTTACAACGTGTAATTGTAGTGGGGGAAGAAGAAGAGTTTGTGAACATAAATGATCTGTATATGGATCCCGTCTCATTACCAGAAGTTCAGCCAAGTGATGTTGCATTTCTCCAATTATCAGGAGGGACAACAGGTCTTTCTAAATTAATTCCTAGAACACATGATGACTATATTTATAGTTTACGTGTAAGCGCTGAAATTTGTAATTTGAATGCAGAAAGCGTCTATATGGCAGTTCTTCCAGTAGCACACAATTACCCAATGAGTTCTCCAGGGACATTTGGAACTTTCTATGCGGGTGGAAAAGTGGTATTGGCAACTGGTGGTAGTCCAGATGAGGCATTTGCTCTCATCGAAAAAGAAAAGGTTACAATTACAGCGCTCGTTCCGCCATTAGCAATGATTTGGCTTGATGCTGCATCTTCTCGTAATGCCGATTTATCAAGCCTAGAGGTTATTCAAGTAGGTGGTGCTAAGTTTAGCGCTGAGGTTGCAAAACGTATACGTCCTACATTTGGATGTACGTTACAGCAAGTATTCGGTATGGCGGAAGGATTAGTGAACTATACAAGATTAGACGATCCGGAAGAAATTATTATTTATACACAAGGTAGACCAATGTCTGCACTCGATGAAGTACGAGTTGTTGATGAAAATGACAACGATGTAAAACTTGGCGAAGTAGGTAGTTTATTAACACGAGGTCCATATACAATTCGTGGTTACTATAAAGCCGAAGAGCATAATGCACGATCATTTACAAAGGATGGGTTTTATCGCACAGGTGATCTTGTAAAAGTAAATAAACAAGGATACATCATTGTAGAAGGAAGAGATAAAGATCAAATTAACCGTGGTGGTGAGAAAGTTGCTGCGGAAGAAGTTGAAAATCATCTATTAGCACACGATGCAGTTCATGACGTAGCAATTGTATCTATGCCTGACGATTATTTAGGTGAACGCACCTGTGCTTTTGTTATAGCTCGCGGACAAGTTCCGGCAGTAAGTGAATTAAAAATGTTTTTAAGAGAACGTGGTATCGCGGCTTATAAAATTCCAGATCGAATTGAATTTATTGAATCATTCCCGCAAACAGGAGTCGGAAAAGTCAGCAAAAAAGAACTACGTAAAGTCATTGCTGAAAAACTAATTATAGTAAAACAATAATAAAAACCGGAAGGAAGTGATTAGATGGCTATCCCATCTATTTCAGTATATAAAATGCCAATTGAATCAGAACTACCAAAAAATAAAGTGAATTGGACACCAGATCCGAAACGTGCAGTACTTTTAATTCATGACATGCAAGAATATTTTCTTGATGCATATAGCGATAAAGAATCACCAAAAGTAGAACTTATTTCAAATATTAAAATGATAAGAGAAAAATGTAAGGAACTTGGTATACCAGTTGTTTATACAGCACAACCTGGTGGACAAACGTTAGAACAACGAGGTTTATTACAAGACTTTTGGGGTGACGGTATTCCTGCTGGACCAGATAAAAAGAAAATTGTTGATGAACTTACTCCTGATGAAGATGATATATTCCTAACAAAATGGAGATATAGTGCATTTAAAAAGACAAATCTATTAGAAATTTTAAATGAACAAGGAAGAGATCAACTCATTATTTGCGGTATTTATGCGCATATTGGCTGTCTTTTAACAGCTTGTGAAGCATTTATGGATGGTATAGAGCCGTTCTTTGTAGCAGATGCAGTTGCTGATTTTTCACTAGAGCATCATAAACAAGCATTGGAGTATGCATCTAATAGATGTGCAGTAACGACATCAACAAACCTACTGTTAAAAGATTTACAAAGTGTAAAAGGTGATGAGAGTGAAGGAATCACTATACAGGAAGTGCATGAACTAGTTGCACAACTACTTCGTGAGCCAGTAGAGAGTATTGATATTGATGAGGACTTATTAAATAGAGGGCTTGATTCGGTCAGAATTATGAGTTTAGTAGAGAAATGGCGTCGTGAAGGGAAAGAAATCACTTTTGCAGATTTAGCAGAACGTCCAACTGTTACAGGTTGGTACAGTTTACTATCTTCACAAACAGCACAGGTGCTGTAACAAATAGACTACATAATAAAGGGGTAGTAAAGAATGCCTAACAGTCAAAAGATTCGTCATTCGTTATCATCTGCGCAGTCTGGTATGTGGTTTGCGCAACAATTAGATCCGCTTAATCCGATATATAATACTGGGGAATATGTAGAAATAAATGGAAATATTCATCAAGACATTTTTGAATTAGCTGTACGTAAAGTTGTAATGGAAGCAGAGGCACTTCACGTTCGCTTCGAAGAGGATGAAATTGGCCCATGGCAAGTTGTTGAAGAATCACAGTTTCATATGCATTTTATTGACGTTCGTAAAGAAGAAAACCCTGAAGAAGCTGCTAAAGTATGGATGAAAAATGATTTATCTATACCAGTCAATTTGAAAAAAGATATATTATTTACTGAAGCACTTATTCAAGTTGAAAATAATCGTTTCTTTTGGTATCAGCGCATCCATCACATTGTGATGGATGGCTATGGATTTTCACTTCTTAGCCAAAAGGTAGCGAATGAGTATACATCACTTATAGAAGAAACAAACAAGAGTCAAAAGCCATTTGGTTCTCTTGCAAAAGTCGTGCAAGAAGATATTGAGTATCGTGAGTCTAAACAATTTCAGGAAAATCGTACTTTTTGGTTAGAAAAGTTTGCGGATGCCCCAGAAGTTGTAAGTTTGGCAGAACGAGCACCGAGAACATCAAATGGATTTTCACGAGAAACAGCTTATTTATCTAGTTCTAGCACGAAAACTTTACTAGAAGATATCAATATTTCGTTAACAAGTTGGCCGGAATTCATTGTCGCTGTAACAAGTATTTATATGCATAAATTAACAGGTGAAAATGATATTGTTTTAGGTTTACCGATGATGGGACGTCTAGGTTCTGTATCTATTCATACACCAAGTATGGTAATGAATTTAGTTCCACTTCGTATTACAGTAACTCCAAATATAACTCTTGCGGAATTATTGCAGCAAGTTTCTAAAGAAATTCGAGATGTACGTCACCATCATAAATACCGTCATGAGGAATTAAGAAGAGACTTAAAGTTACTAGGTGAAAATCAAAGGTTGTTTGGACCGTTAGTGAATGTTATGCCTTTTGATTACAGGCTTAATTTTGCTGGAAATCGTGGTATTACACATAACTTATCAGCAGGACCTGTAGATGATTTATCGATAAATGTATATAAACGTTTTGATCAAAATGAGCTAATGATTCATTTTGATGCGAATCCCGAAGTATATAATGGCGCAGAGCTAGCATTGCATAAAGAAAGATTTATGAATCTATTTGAATTAGTAATAAATAATTATGAGAAAAACGAGTCGATTGGAAAAATAAACATTACTCTGCCTGAAGAAAATCATAAAGTTTTATTGGAATGGAATGAAACGAAGGAAGATGATGAGTTAATTAGTCTACCTATATCATTTGAAAAACAAGTGCAAAAAAATCCAAATAAACTAGCGATTACTTGTGACGGTGTAAACCTTACGTATAAAGAGCTAAATGAACGAGCGAATGAACTAGCACATTATTTAGTAGAAGAAGGAATACGACCAAATCAGTTTGTAGCTTTAGTATTCCCTAGATCAATAGAAATGGTAGTTAGTATGCTAGCAGTCGTAAAGGCTGGTGCAGCGTATTTACCAATAGATCCAGAATACCCAGCAGAAAGAGTTAATTATATAGTAAATGATGCAAAACCAGTTTGTATCATAACACATTCATCTGTTTCATCTAAGTTAGTTATAGAAAATGATATGAAAAAAATTGTATTAGATGATGAAGAAACGAAAATAGCGTTACATACATATTCTCGTATGAATATAGCATGTAAGAATGATGTATCACTTTTAAACCCAGCCTATACAATATATACTTCAGGCTCAACAGGAAACCCAAAAGGTGTAATCGTTCCTATGAGAGGTTTAAGTAACTTTTTAATGGCTATGCAACAAAAGTTTTCATTAAATGAAAATGATCATTTATTAGCAGTTACAACGTTTGCGTTTGATATTTCTGCTCTAGAAATTTATTTACCTCTTATTAGTGGTGCAAGTTTAACAATTGCGCAAAAAGAAGACATACAAGAGCCATCAGCATTAACGACACTTTTACAAGAAGAAAGAGTGACCATTATGCAGGCTACACCGACGCTTTGGCAGGCGTTAGTAACTGATTATCCAGAAAAGCTACAAGGGCTAAACATACTAGTTGGTGGTGAAGCTCTTCCAGCGCATTTAGCAAATAAATTAAAAGAATTAGGTTGCTCAATAACTAATTTATATGGACCAACTGAAACGACGATTTGGTCTACTTTCATGAACATTGATGCAGGTGAAAAGGGTATACCTCCTATCGGAAAGCCAATTTGCAACACAGAAGTGTATGTATTGGATGCAGGGTTACAACCAGTTCCACCTGGAGTTATTGGGGAATTATATATTGCAGGGGAAGGACTTGCAAGCGGATATTTAGGAAAACCTGAGTTAACAGCTGAACGGTTTGTTGCAAATCCTTATGGAGAATCAGGGAAGCGCATGTACCGTACAGGAGATCTTGTGAAATGGCGTAGTGATGGTGCGTTAGAGTACATTAGTCGCGCAGATCATCAAATTAAAATTCGTGGATTCAGAATTGAATTAGCTGAAATTGAAACGGTATTACAACGACATGAAAATATTCAACAAGCGGTAGTAATGGTACGAGAAGATCGTCCAAATGATAAACGCATCATTGCGTATATCGTTGCAGAAGAAAAGGAACCGATTAATCTTTCAGAAATTCGTTCTTATGTTTCAGAAAGTTTAGCGAATTATATGATACCATCGGCATTTGTTGTGCTAGAAGAATTACCATTAACGCCAAATGGTAAGGTTGACAGAAAGAAATTACCTGCTCCTGATTTTAATGGAATGAACAATGAGAGGGTTGCTAGAAATCCGAAAGAAGAAATATTATGTGATTTATTTGCAGAAGTACTTGGTGTTTCTCGAATTAGCATTGATGATAATTTCTTTGAAATGGGTGGACATTCACTTCTCGCATCTCGTTTAATGGCAAGAATTCGTGAAACGTTAAGTGTGGAATTAGGAATTGGGAAACTATTTGAATCACCAACTGTTGCCGAACTGGCGAAACAATTAAACCATGCAAAAAGTGCAAGACCAGCTATTCAGAAAGCAAGTAGGCCAAATGAAATTCCACTTTCATTTGCACAGCGCAGGTTATGGTTCTTAAATTGTTTAGAAGGTCCAAGTCCTACTTATAATATTCCGCTAGTCATTCGTATGAATGGAATATTGAATCGGGAAGCATTACAAGGTGCTTTTTATGATGTAGTTGAGAAACATGAAACACTTAGAACAATTTTCCCTAACGTATTAGGTAGTTCCTATCAGAAAATTTTAGATATGGAAAACTTAAATCTAGAAATGGTAATAACTAATACATGTAAAGATGAATTAGAAAGTGCACTTTCAAAGGCGGTAAGATATAGTTTTAACCTCGATATTGAGCCGGCAGTTCGTTTGCAACTTTTTACAGTGAGTGAAACCGAACATGTATTATTAATTCTATTGCATCATATTGTAGGTGATGGCTGGTCATTACAGCCGTTAACGAGAGATTTTACAGCGGCGTATAAAGCACGATGTCAAGGTGACAGAGTTCAGCTGGAGACACTACCCGTTCAATACGCAGATTATGCACTTTGGCAACAGCAATTGCTAGGTGATGAAACGACACCAGAGAGTCTTATTTCAACACAATTAGATTTTTGGAAAGAAGAACTTAAAGGTTTACCAGACCAAATGGAGTTACCTACAGATTTCCAGCGTCCAATTGAGACGAGTTACCGCGGGGAAACAATTCATTTTCATATAGATGAAGGTATGCATAGTAGGTTAGTAGAGCTTGCACGTAAAAATGGAGTTAGTTTGTTTATGGTATTGCAAGCAGGGCTTAGTGCACTATTTACAAGATTAGGTGCAGGAACTGATATACCAATTGGAAGTCCGATTGCTGGAAGAAATGATGATGTACTTTCAGATATTGTTGGTTTATTTGTAAATACATTAGTGTTACGTACAAATACTTCAGGAGATCCAAGTTTTAAAGAATTATTAAATAGAGTGAAGCAGGTAAATCTTGCAGCTTATGAAAATCAAGATGTTCCATTTGAAAGGCTTGTTGAAGTGTTAAATCCAGTACGTACTCGAAACAGCCACCCGTTGTTTCAAGTTATGTTAGCTTTTCAAAATACACCAGAAGCAACGTTTCATGCACCAGATTTAGAAGCGAGCCTTGAAATTCAAAGCGTTGGTTCTGCAAAATTTGATTTAACATTTGAAATTAGTGAGAGTAACGGGGTTGATGGTACTCCGAACGGTTTACATGGATTACTAGAGTTTAGTACCGATTTATATAAACGTGAAACGGTTCAAAAACTAATAGAACGATTCATTTTGTTATTAGATGATGCAGCTACAAATCCGGATCAATCAATTGGCAGATTAGAAATATTAACTGTAGCAGAGAAAAATACAGTGTTAGAAAAGTGGAATGGTGGTTTTCAAATTGTACCAGAGATGACATTGCCACAATTGTTTGAAAAGCAGGCTCATATAAATCCAAATTCTATAGCTGTTGTCTTTGAAGATAAGAAATTAACTTATGAAGAGTTAAATAGAAAAGCAAATAAAATAGCTCGATTCCTAATAGCAAAAGGGATTGGTCCTGATCAACTCGTTGCTTTAGCGATGCCAAGATCATTAAACATGGTTGTAAGCTTATTAGCTGTTCTTAAAGCTGGTGCTGGATACCTTCCGTTAGATCCAGATTACCCAGCAGACCGCATTTCATTTATGCTACACGATGCGAAACCATCATGTGTTTTAACGAATTCAGAAGTGGAAATTGAATGTGATGAGGCACTAAAAGTTTTAGTTGATGATGTGAAAGTAATAGCAGAAGTTGAGAAATATAGTGATGACAATATTGATGAAGTGGAACGAATTAAGCCATTATCTCCATCACATATTGCTTACGTTATTTATACGTCAGGCTCAACGGGTAGACCGAAAGGCGTTATGATACCTCATCAAAATGTAGTAAGACTTTTAGGAGCAACTGATCATTGGTTCCAGTTTGACGGAAACGATGTTTGGACGATGTTCCATTCATACGCTTTTGATTTCTCGGTTTGGGAAATTTGGGGACCTTTATTATACGGAGGGCGTTTAGTTGTAGTGCCACATACTGTAAGTCGCTCACCGAAAGAATTTTTACAGCTTCTTGTTAAAGAAAAGGTTACGGTTTTAAACCAAACTCCATCAGCGTTCTATCAATTGATGCAAGCAGATCGTGAAAATGAAGAGATTGGCCAAAAATTATCTTTACGATATGTTGTTTTTGGAGGAGAAGCACTTGAGCTAAGTCGCTTAGAAGATTGGTATAGTCGACATCCTCATAACGCACCAAAGCTTATTAATATGTACGGTATTACGGAGACGACAGTACATGTTAGTTATATTGAATTAGATGAAACTATCGTCTCTTTACGAGCAAATAGTTTAATTGGGTGCAGTATACCTGACCTTAAAGTGTATGTGTTAGACAACTATTTACAACCAGTGCCACCTGGAGTAGTTGGAGAAATGTATGTTGCAGGTGCAGGGCTTGCGCGTGGATATTTAGGAAGAGCAGGATTAACGGCTGAACGCTTTATCGCAGATCCATTTGGAAAGCCAGGTACAAGAATGTATCGTACAGGAGACTTAGCTCGCTGGCGTAAAGATGGGACGCTAGATTATATAGGACGTGCAGATCATCAAATAAAAATTCGTGGATTCCGAATTGAATTAGGAGAAATAGAAGCAGTCATAATGAAGCACCCTAAAGTTGAGCAAGTAGCCGTTATTGTACGGGAAGATCAGCCAGGGGATAAACGGTTAGTTTCTTATATCGTTGCATTAAATAATGAAGCGATTGATACGAATGAAATGCGTCAGTTTGCTAGTGGTAGTTTACCAGATTATATGGTTCCATACGCTTTTGTAGTAGTAAATGAGTTACCTTTAACTCCAAACGGTAAGTTAGATAGAAAGGCATTGCCAGCTCCAGAATTTATTGCATCATCTTCTAGTCGTGGTCCAAGAACACCGCAAGAAGAAATGTTATGTGACTTGTTTACAGAAGTGCTAAGTGTACCTCAAATTGGAATTGATGACGGATTCTTTGATCTTGGTGGCCATTCACTCCTTGCAGTGCAGCTTATGAGCCGCATTAAAGAGGCGCTTGGAGTGGAACTAAACATTGGTACTTTATTTGCAGCACCGACTGTTGCAGGGTTAGCTGAAAGACTTGAGATGGGGAATGGTCAAAGTGCACTTGATGTGTTGCTTCCATTACGAGCAAGCGGGGATCAATTACCACTATTTTGTGTACATCCAGCAGGTGGATTAAGTTGGTGCTATGCAGGACTTATGAAATCTTTAGGAACAGATTATCCAATCTATGGTGTACAAGCACGTGGTATCGCTAAAAATGAAGAACTTCCAAAAAGTTTAGAGGAGATGGCGGCGGATTACTTGAAACACGTTCGTGAAGTACAGCCTCATGGACCATATCGTTTATTAGGTTGGTCGCTTGGAGGAAATGTTGTGCATGCAATGGCGGCGCAACTACAAAATGAAGGGGAAGAAGTAGAATTACTCGTTATGCTTGATTCTTATCCTGGACACTTCTTACCGAATACGGAAGCGCCTACTGAAGAGGAAGCGTTAATCGCATTACTCGCTTTAGGAGGATATGACCCAGATAACATGGATGGTAAACCACTTACAATGGAAAGTGCAGTTGAAATCCTTCGTAAAGATGGAAGTGCATTAGCAAGTCTTGAAGAAGAGACTATATTGAACTTGAAAGAAACATATGTAAATTCAGTAGGGTTGTTAGGGAAATATGTACCGAAAGTTTATAACGGAGACATCTTATTCTTTAGATCTACTGTTATACCAGACTGGTTTGATCCTATTTCTCCAAATACGTGGCTAAATTATTTAGATGGGCAAATTGTGCAGCATGATATTGACTGTAGACATAAAGATTTATGTCAGCCAGGTCCACTTACGGAAATTGGACAAGTATTAGCGAAATATTTGCAGAATAAGAAAGGGGTAAGTAGAGTATGACGAATCCATTTGAAAATGATAATTACACATATAAAGTATTAATAAATGAGGAGGGCCAGTATTCTCTCTGGCCTGCTTTTCTCGATGTACCTATTGGCTGGAGTGTCGTATATGAAGAAGCTAGTAGGCAGAGTTGCTTAGAATATGTTGAATATAACTGGAAAGATTTGAATCCAAAAAGTAATCAAGTTCGTGAAAAAACATTAGCAGGAAAACGATAATGAAAGCAAAACTAAATCCAAAAGTAGTCGTAAGTATCGTTTATATAACTGCGATGTTTATGGCTGCGATGGATGCAACGATTGTAAATGTAGCACTACAAACGATAAGTAAAGAACTGCAAGTACCTCCATCTGCAATGGGGACGGTTAATGTTGGGTATTTAGTTAGTTTAGCTGTTTTCCTTCCGATTTCTGGTTGGTTAGGAGATCGATTTGGTACGAAAAGAGTATTTTTAATTGCTCTTTTCGTATTTACAATTGCCTCTGCTTTATGCGGAATGGCTAACGATATTACTTCATTGAATATTTTCCGTATTATTCAAGGTGCTGGTGGAGGGCTTTTAACACCGGTCGGAATGGCGATGTTATTTCGAACATTTTCACCAGAGGAAAGACCGAAGATTTCTCGGTTCATTGTACTTCCAATTGCTGTAGCACCAGCAATTGGTCCTATCATCGGTGGTTTCTTTGTAGATCAAATGTCTTGGCGTTGGGCATTTTATATTAATCTACCGTTTGGAATCGTTGCATTGCTCTTTGGACTTCTATTTTTAGCAGAGCATGTTGAAAAATCAGCTGGTCGCTTTGATTCTCTCGGCTTTATTTTATCAGCACCAGGATTCGCGATGCTCATATATGCACTCAGCCAGGGACCATCAAAAGGGTGGATTTCTCCAGAAATTATGAGTACTGGGATAGCTGGGGTTGTATTCATTACATTGTTTATAATCGTAGAACTGAAAGTAAAGCAACCAATGTTAGATTTACGCTTATTAAAAGAACCAGTCTTTAGAAAGATGAGCCTTATATCATTATTTTCATCAGCTGGTTTACTAGGAATGTTATTTGTTTTTCCACTTATGTATCAAAATGTGATAGGAGTTTCCGCGCTAGAATCAGGACTTACGACATTTCCAGAGGCGATTGGATTAATGATTTCTTCACAAATTGTGCCATGGTCATATAAGAAATTAGGAGCTCGAAAGGTAATTTCTATAGGATTAATTTGTACGGCGATTATCTTTGTTTTATTAAGTTTTGTAAATCACGATACGAATCCGTGGCAAATTCGGGCATTATTGTTTGGTATCGGTATTTTCTTAGGTCAATCTGTCGGTGCGGTTCAATTTTCTGCCTTTAACAATATCACGCCGCCTTCCATGGGGAGAGCGACTACTATATTCAATGTGCAAAATCGATTAGGTTCAGCGATAGGAGTAGCTGTTTTAGCTAGTATACTAGCTGGTTTTGGAAGTAATAACGTTCAATCCGATTTTTTACCATATCAAGCAGCATTAATTGGATCAGCAATATTTTTGCTCATAGCACTACTATTTTCTTTACGTATTTCCGATAAAGAGGTAATGTCAAATAAGAAAGAAAAAACATTATCTGTATCAAAAAAAGAGAAAGCACTCGTCAATGAATAACAATATACGTATGCTTTTTTATGAAAATTGATATTCGTTGAATAAAGGAGAGTTTACATGATAGAAAGTAAAGTTGTAGATTCTGTTCCAACTTTGAATGAGAATGATTGTCAAATATGGTGGGCAAGAATTTCAGATTTACAATCATGGCATTACAATTTACTAAATGATATAGAGCGAGAGAAAGCAAATTCGTATCATCATTCGGCAGATCGAGCTCGTTTTATAATAGGTTGCGTAATTAGTAGATTAGTTCTCGGCAAGATACTTTCTATGTCACCAGTCCAAGTACCAATTGATCGAATGTGCTCCGTATGTAAATTGCAACATGGTAGACCACAATTACCAGAAGGTATGCCGCAATTATCTGTTTCGCATTCAGGTGAGTGGGTTGTCGTTGCATTTACAAAATCTGCACCTGTTGGCATAGATGTAGAACAAATGAATCCAAATGTAGATGTTGTGAAAATGGCAGAAGGTGTATTAACAGACATTGAAATAGCGCAAGTTATGAAACTACCAAATGAACAGAAAATAGAAGGTTTTTTAACATATTGGACTCGAAAAGAAGCGGTGCTGAAAGCGACAGGCGAAGGACTATTGATTCCACCAGTACATATTACAGTATCAGCTCCAAATAATCCTCCAAAATTGTTAGTTTTTAAGGATAAGCAAGAGTTGGCAGATAATACAATGATGGAAGATGTAAGACCTAGTTTAGATTATATGGCTTCTGTTGCAGTATTCAGTAAGGAAGTGACTGAAATTACGCAATTAGACGCGGTAGCACTTTTAAATCTTAAATAAAAAAATTATAGAAGAGGTGTTCCTCATGTTAGTGGCGGAAAATAGAAAGAATGAATTCACTTATAACATACAAGCAATTAAAAATATTTTATTTTCTGGAGATACATCATCCATTCATGCTTTAGAAAAGCTTTTAAATGATACAGTTCAGTTTGATGTTCTTGAACAAGAGGCACTTGGTAGACAGTACATTCCGAAAGAAGCAAAGAATTTCTTTGATAAAGATGGAACATTTCTTTACCGTGTATCTAATGTTAGTTATAAAGGCAAGGTGTTATCTGAAAATCTAATTTTTGCAGACACTTCGTTTTTACCAGACGCAATAAAGAGTGAATTAGAGAGTGGAAATATTCCTGTTGAAAAGCTTATAGAAAAGATGGAAGTAAGAAGAAACGTATTATATGAAGGATATCAGCCATCTGGAAATATTATCGAATTGTTTGATGGATGTTCTGTTACAGCGAATGTGTATCCAACTAGAAAGTATCAAATTGTAAGTAACTGCAAATGTGTATTTTATATTTGTGAAGTGTATCATGCAGAGAATATAAAGCAATTGCTTAAATAAAAACAAGAAACCAGCCTATAAAATGGCTGGTTTCTTGTTTATTTAACAGCTTCTTTTAATTCTTTACCTGCTTTAAATGCAGGAACTTTACCAGCTGCGATTTGAATTTCTTCGCCAGTTTGCGGATTACGTCCTGTACGAGCAGATCTTTCGCGCACTTCAAAAGTTCCAAATCCGATTAATTGAACTTTATCGCCAGATTGTAATGCATTAGCAATTGTGTCAAATACGGATTGTACAGCTGCAGAAGCGTCCTTTTGAGAAATATCAGCTGATTGTGCTACGTTTTTAATTAATTCTGTTTTGTTCATGTTTTCACCTCATAAAAAAATTTTTGGAATGAATGTTTTAGTATAATAGATAGTAAAGATAAAGCTATCACTATGATTAGAAATAATACTATATAATTATGTTAATTTCGTTGCAAGAGACTGAATCCCTTCTATTATTTGGGGATTAATTAAGAATCGATGCATATAAAAAGCTTTAGTATGAGGATGAGGGGGAGTATACGAATGATTTTTCGTGAAAAAAATGAGAAGGAAAGTATATTAATTCGTCAACATGATCATGGTTTTTTAGCTGGAGAGATTGCAAAGCATATAAAAGAAGACTTCTTTGAAGGTAAAACATATTTAAAAGAAACAGTTGATGCAATATATGAGCATGACAGAGGATGGATAGAGCTAGATAAAGTACCAATTTTAAATGATGCTAAAAATATTCCATATACATTTATGGATTGTCCAAGCCCATTACGTTTTGTTTTTTATACGATTGGCTTGAATGAAATTGAAAATTCTAATCCATACGGGGCATTGCTTTGCAGTAAACATTTTTTATCATTTCCACTAAACGAGGAAGATGAAGAGATGATGTCATTTTATAAACATGAATTAGAACGACAAAAAAGAATTTTGAAAACGTTAACAAAGGAACAGTTTGCGATGTTTGATAAACATTATAGATTATTAAAGTTTTGTGATGAACTTTCTTTATACGTATGTATGAATAAGCCTGGTGTAAAAAAGAAAGATGAAATTGATTTATTTAAAGATGGTTTTGAAGGAACAGAAATGTTTAATAGTAAGGATGAGAAACTTATTCAAGCTGAATGGGTGGACGAGGAAACAATTCGGATTACACCATTTCCATTTCAAACGGAATTTCATACGTATGTAAAATATAAAACGATAAATAAACATGAAACGAAAGAAAAAGGGATTGCAAAGGTTGATAGAGAATCGGAAACGAAGAAACAAATTATTCGTTTCATACAATAGGGAGGTAATATAAATTGAAAGATTATATATTAAAACAGTTTGATTACCATGCTTGGGCTAATACTAGATTATTCAATCGATTAAAAGAGTTACCAAACTATGAGACAATTTTTAATGAGCAGATACAGAGTGTATTCCCATCCATTAAGGATACTTTTGTGCATATTTATATTACAGATCAAGTGTGGTTACACATATTGCATGGTAAAAGTATGAATGAAGCAATACAAGACCGAGAAAATTTACGAAAACAAATTGAAACTAAATCGTTACATGAATTAGAAAAAATGTTTGAAAACATGGCAAATCAATATAAAGACTTTTTAATTACAATACAAGACGTAAATGCTGTATTTGTTATTGAGAACCCATATGCAGAGGCATTAGAAACTTCAATTTTAGAGTTAGTACAACATGTCGTAAATCATGGTACATATCATAGAGGAAATATAACAGCGATGATCCGTCAACTTGGTCATTCGTCGACAATGATGGATTTTGTACTGTATTTACATATGGTTAAAAAGCAGGGAGAGTAATATAGTTTGTAAGAAGGAGAGGCTTTAATTATAGAAGTCTCTCCTTCTATTTTATTCCACATTCATGGTAGATCGACTGATTAAAGTTTTCTTAAGAAGCTTTATTTTCTTGTAATTGCTTAGCGTATTGTACAGCCTTAAGTGCATTGACTCTACCATTTTTCCAGTACGTACCTGTACCACTAATTTTATCAGAAGTTGACTCAATAATTTGGCGGATTTGTGTATTGCTATATCCTTGATTTGCTAAAAGGGCAGCGACTCCTGCAACATGAGGTGTTGCCATAGATGTACCACTTAATGATTGATACGTGCTTCCTTTATATGTGGAATATATATTTGAACCTGGTGCTGCAACATCTACCCAGCTACCATAAGTAGAAAATGAAGATTTCTTATCTGCTTGATCTGTAGAAGCAACTGCAATCACTTCGCTGTAATAAGCAGGGTAATTAGCTTTTGTATTTCCAGCATTTCCAGCAGCTGCAACTATAACAGAGCCTTTATTCCATGCATATTGAACGGCTTGTTGTAATGCAGTACCACCATTTGGAGCTCCTAAACTTAAACTAATTACTTTTGCACCTGAATCAGCAGCTTCTCGAATACCTTGCGCTACAGCATCAAGAGTACCACTTCCTTGATTATCTAATACGCGGACAGCATAAATTGAAGTTTGTGGGGCAACACCAGCAATTCCGACACTGTTATTCGTAAGTGCTCCAGTAATTCCAGCGCAATGTGTACCATGACCATTACCATCATCAGATGTATTGTCATTATCAACATAATCATGCCCGTAAATTACTTTTGAAGCCAAATCAGGATGTGAACCTTGAACTCCTGTATCAATAATAGCTACTTTTACACCAGGATCACTTCGTTGGCTATCCCAAGCTTGTGGAGCTTGAATTTTTTGTAATCCGTATTGATTGTTAAAATATGGGTCGTTTGGAGTCCAAAAGGCGTGAACGTAATAATTCGGTTCTGCATATTCTACATCTGGATTATTTTTATAACTCTTTATTTTTTCTTTTACAGTACCTTTTGAAAATTGAACGACTTCAAAACCTAGTTTATCATCTTTAGATAAGACATTAGCTCCGACAGATTTATGAAAAGATTGCACATTACTTAAAGATGCATTTTGCTTGAACTTAACGATTAATTGGTTAGGAACGTAATCAGTAGATGATGTTTCAGCGCTTGAAGTATTCGTGTTAAAGAAGAAACCACCAATGATAAATGATAAAACTGATAGGAAAACAATGATTTTGTTTTTCAAAAGATTTTTCCTCCCTTTTCTTGGATGAGTTTTTCAGCGACACTTTAATGTCGCATTCCTTTTCAACTATATAGTTAGACCATACGATTTATGACATTTATGTGAAAAACTTTTGGAGGAATAAAAAGGAGTAAACATTGATATAAATATATTTTTAATGATAGTAATTAAGTAAAAGAGGGGATGAAAAAAGGAATGCTCATCATGTATGAGTCATTCCTTTTTTCATAGATTAACTTGCCTGTTTTTTATTATTTTCTTTCAATTTCTCTGCTTGTAAAAAGCGATTCGTTTCAGCAACAACAATACTACTTAATCCAATTAGACCAATTAAGTTTGGAATGGCCATAAGTCCATTTGCAATATCAGCAAATGTCCATACGATTCCTAGCTTTAAATTAGCACCAATTGCAATCATGACGATAAAGATTGCTTTATAATATTTAACAGCACTTTCTCCGAATAAATAAGCTACACATTTTTCTCCATAATACGACCAGCCTAAAATAGTAGAGTAGGCAAATAAAATAATTGCGATACCGAGAATCATACTACCAGCAGTACCAAATACAGATTGGAATGCAAGTGTTGTAGCTTCAACGCCTGTTTTACCAGATTTCCAAGCACCTGTAGTAATTAATACTAGTCCTGTAATTGTACATACAATAAACGTATCTAGAAAAGTACCAGTCATTGAAACTAAAGCTTGCTTTGCAGGTGAATCAGTTTTTGCAGCCGCCGCAGCAATTGGTGCACTCCCTAAACCAGCTTCGTTCGCAAATACACCACGCGCCATTCCGATTTGAATAGCTGATGCAACTGTTGCCCCAATAAAACCACCAGCAGCTGCTGTACCATTAAATGCACCAGAAAAAATAAGTGAAAATGCTTCTGGAATTTGGTCGTAGTGATAGAAAATAATTATAAGACCAGCAATTATATAAAAGAAAGCTTTAATAGGAACGACATATCCCGTCACTTTCCCGATTTTTTTTACACCGCCTAAAATAACAATTGCGATTAAAAATGCCATTAGTATACCAGTTAAAGCAGGAGGGAAAGAGAAATTAATTCGCATTGCCTCTGCAACTGAATTAGATTGCACCATATTACCAATACCGAAAGAAGCAGTTGTACCGAATATAGCGAATAATACTGCCAGCCATTTCTTACCTAAACCACGTTCTAAATAATACATTGGTCCACCTGAATATTCACCATTTTCATTACTAACACGGTATTTCACTGCAAGTATTGCTTCAGCATACTTTGTTGCCATACCGAACAATGCGGTAATCCACATCCAAAATATTGCACCAGGTCCACCTATAGTAACAGCTGTTGCAACACCAGCGATATTTCCCATACCAATCGTTGCGGCCATTGCTGTCATAAGTGCTTGGAAGTGACTAATATCTCCAGAAGAAGAGGTATCTTCTGATTTTTTAAATGCTAGTTTGTGAGCGTATAATAGTTTACTAAACTGTAAACCTTTTAAACGCACTGTGAGAATGACACCAGTTCCAACGAGTAGCAACAAAGTTGGTAATCCCCACACGTATTGATTCAGTTGTTCTAATACTTTACTTACTGTCTCCATCTTTATTCTCCTTTTTTAGAAAAAATAAAAACCACTTCAAGTAAATGAAATGGTCTCTGGAGAAACAAGGGATAGAAAAATAAACCGATACAATCGGCTTTTTCTTTCGCTTGTCTCTGTCCTTTTACCTGAGAGATTATCCGCTAAAGTAGCGGATTTGCTCCTTCGGTGCTCGTTTTCCTCCGCGCTATATAAAAGCGAGAGGGAGTCTCTCCAGAGATTCGTCCCCATGCAGTTCTACTTGTAACCAAGACCTGAGAGTTTCAAAGTTGGTATAACAACTTTTTGCCCCGTCGGTAGATCAATAGACCTTCTCCTGAATGGTTCATCCGAATTATAAAATTTACAAACACATTGATTGTAAATCAATAAAAACATTATAGACATACAAATTGTGAATTGCAATCATTTTTTATTTTAAAATAGTAAATAGTTTTATTTTTTTGTAAGTCCTAATTTATCTTCAACTTCATTTAAAGTAGATAAAGCGATGACAATATGTTGATCCGCAAGTCCTAAAGCTTGTTTTGTTTTTTCAATAGTTTCATTGGTTGGAGTAGAGTTATTTGCTCCGTCTATAATCAAATTTGCTGCATCTTTCATGAAGTTTGATGCGGATTTAAACTGGGTTGTGAATTGAATTAGTTGTTTTTGTATATCTATATTTGTTATGTTTTCTTCAATTTTAAGCGTGTCTATTTCGTTCATAATTGTTTCATACCGCTTGGAAACAGCATTCATTGTAATTAATAGTTTATTTCGATCTACTGAATCTCCATTCGTGTTAATCTCTTCCCAGGCAGGCAACCAATCTTTTTCGATGATGTTATTATAAGTAGTAGTCAATTCATTAATTTTAGGTTGTAATTTCGTTTTGAAAGTTTTTGTATCCGCTGTTTCTACAGGTGCTTTTTCGTTGTTATTTTTAACATTAGTAACGTAGAAAATTGTACCGAAAATGATGAAAATAGAAATAATAACTGTCCATTTAGTAAAAAATAATTTCTGCAATATGTAACGCCTCCAAAATTTAAAAACTTATAATTATAATATATAACAATAATGTTGTTTGAAGTAGAGAAAATAGGTTAGAAATGATTTAAATTATATCTTTTCTATACATAAATAATTAAAGTTAGTAAAATGATGAAAGTTATATGTGAGAAAAGAGGGTTTTTAGTGAAAATGAATAGAAGAAAACTAGTTTCAAATATTTCAATGGCTATGTTATTAGTTGGTTTAATTGCATTCATATTTATGAATAAAGAATCTAAAATTAAAGGTTTTCCAGTACCAATGTCAGCAATTCATATTAACGATGATAAGGAAGAGGACTATCAATATATAAGTGTAATACCTATTACAAAAGCAAATGGATGGGAGAACTTAGGGGAAAACGGGCATACTGTTAGTTTTAAAAAAGGGGAGCGGAAGGTAACTGTATTACATTATCCAGGAGAAATTACGTATTCTATATTTGAAAAATAATTGATGATAAAAAAGATAGGGAGTAGATGATATTGTAGGATTGTTTACTTCCTATCTTTTTTAGTTTTTAATTCTGAATTGTTTGAATTAAAATTATTATGCGTATAGAATAAAATAGTATGTTTTTTGATGATATAGATAATCGGTAATACATAATTATA